>NVRZ01000111.1 GCA_002401055.1 Bacteroidota bacterium | reverse complement strand
ATCACCTTTGTATTGCTTGCCAATACTGGGATGTCGCAAGAATGCGGGATAATCTACGTAACGCCAACAGGAGCTTCAAGCGGTACTGCGGGTACAAAAGCGACTCCTGCCAGCCTGACATACGGGCTATCCCTCGCGACTTCAGCAGATAATCAAATATGGTTGGCCTCCGGAAATTATTCAATTTCTACGACGCTCTTTATGATTAGCGACGTAACAGTGGAGGGGGGATTTGACCAGGCATCTTGGATAAAGACCAACAATGTGCCCAGTGTAATTAACCGAGACAACTCCAATATGCAAACCCTCCCCAACAGACTTGTAGCAGTTGAGTGCACGGGTATCACCAACTTTAGATTACAAGATTTAACGATAAATGTGGCTAATGGATTGGGTAACGGAGTATCCATTTATGGAATCCACCTTGATGGTTGTACTAACTATTCCGTAACCAGATGCATTGTCATTACGGGAAATGCAACTGGCGGATTGCAGGGAGGACCAGGCATTGGAGGAATATCGGGTGCCAATGGATCTCCCGGGCAAGGTGGTGATGGAAATGGTGGATGTTGTACAGGAGGAGGCGCAGCGGGCTCAGGATCTTACGTTGGTAGCAACGCAGGAGGCGTTGGAGGTGACGGCGGGGCAAGAGGTGGAGGAGGATGCCCATGTGGAAGTAGTGCACCTGATGGTATACTTGGCCAAAATGGCGCAGGAACTGGTGGAGGAACCGGCGGGGCAGGTGGCTTAGGCTACTGCGTACCCTTGTGTGCCTCCACAGGATGTGATGCAGGACCTGCTAATGCGGGCGATAACGGAATAGACGGAGCAAATGGACTGGATGGTGCTGCCGGAGTTACGGGCACACCAACTTTCGGAAATTATTTTGTAAATGGTGATGGTGTCCCTGGTGTAAATGGAGATAATGGAGCAGGCGGCGGTGGCGGTGGCGGTGGCGGTTCTCAAGGTTGCTTATCGACCTGCTGGCCCTTGCCCAATAACAATGGATCTGGTGCTGGAGGCGGCGGCGGCGGAGAAGGCGGCCAAGGCGGCTTTGGAGCTACTGGTGGTACTGGTGGTGGTGGCTCTTTTCCAATTTATATTTTTAACAACTTAACAGGTACTGAGGTCAAAGATTGTAGTCTAAACTCTGGTCTTCAAGGACTCGGCGGGCTTGGTGGTATTCCGGGCGGCCTTGGCGGCGGATCAGGAGTCGGGGCTATCAGCGTTTCATCTGATTGCGATTTGGGAGATCCAGGTGATGGTGGCGACGGTGGAGTAGGAGGCATGGGAGGAAATGGCGGTAATGGTGCATCTGGGGTAAGTTTTCCATTATTCGAAGATCCTTTTGGGCTTGCCGTAGCTCAGTCGGATATGAGAAGTCAAGTTGAGCCACAAATATTTGTTAAAAACACTGGGTGCACATGGTCAGACATTGAGTTTTATACCGATGCTTCTGGAATAATTCTTTGGTATTTTGATGGTGGCGCTATGCCTCTTACCGCCACTGGTGATTCTGCCATAATTCAATATTCTTCCATGGGCAGACACACTATCACTCTGGTGGTTGACGGAGTTCCTTACATCTTCACAGATTTTGTCGGAATATTTAGCGACGGAATAATTCCAATTATCATTTCCGCCGACTCTGTCACCTGTCCTGGAACCAACGCTACATTTACAAGCTCTATAAGCAATGCGGTTTATTATGATTGGGTTGTCTATGATACCCCTATTGTTGGTTTTTCGGGTGCGGGAACAACATCAATAAATCATGCTTTCGCTGATACCGGTACTTATATAATCACACTACAAACGACCTCTATATGCTGCGGGCGGTCTAAGATTGACACATTTGAGGTAATTGTGGCACCTGTTCTCACCCCATTAGTTTATGTTTCAGTAACATCGGCTGCTATTTGTGCGGGAGACCAGACCACTTTTGGAGCTGTGCCTATTAATGGTGGAACCAGTCCTATTTACCAATGGCTCGTTAATGGGTCACCGGTGGGATCGGGAACCAATACGTTCAGTTCGTCCTCTCTGTCAGATGGAGATATCATCACCTGCTTTATGATAAGCAATTACCCTTGTGCTGTGCCCATTGATGCTACTTCAATCCCAATTACGATTGAGGTAAATCCTCTCCCAGTAGTGGCGTGCAATATCAGCAACGTCTATTTAGGCGCATTTACGATTTTTGATGCAACTACGTCAACGGGATCTGCTCCCTTTACCTATAATTGGGAATTCGGGGACGGCGGAATTGAAACGGGCGCAACGACCTCTCATTACTACGGCAGTACTGGATCTTATTACTACTCGGTAACCGTTACCGATTCAAACGGTTGTGTTGGTGTATGTTCTGATAACATTACAATAATTGTGGCTCCAACCGTAGATGCAAGCTTTACCAGCAACTCGATTCCAGCATGTGATAGTACCACAGTAACGTTTACGGACGCAAGTAATGGAAGTCCAATATCCTGGTACTGGGATTTTGGCGATGGTGTAACCATAGGACCTGGTAGTGGACCTATTACCGGGATACCAAATACATCGGGTACTTATGATAATCCCACGCACGTTTACAGCTATGTATCACCGGGCGTGTACAACGTTACATTGGTAGCATCCAACGGAGTTTATGCTGATACCGTTCTGTATCCAAATTATGTGGTCGTAAAACTTTCACCCATTGCGGGCTTAACATCTCTAGACACTTCTGGATGTACATCAATCAGTACGCAGTTTAGGGACGCTTCACCTGGAGGATTTTGGTTTTTATGGGATTTTGATGATGCTACCACATCTACGAGACAAAACCCCAGCCATTCATACACCAGCGTTGGTACTTATAACGTCTCGGTAACAGTTTGGAATCAGGATAGCACCTGTATGGACATGGCCTCGATGAGTATCAATGTCTATGAAACACCTTTTGCCAATTTTATGAGGGATACAGCCTGCTCATCAGTTCCTATTCAGTTTACCAACCTGTCATTTGTAACCGGGAATTCGACAATCACTGGCTACGAATGGGATTTTGGCGATGGAACAGACAGCATTACAGATACTGATCCGATTCACACCTACGATCCGGGAGGAACCTATTATGCAAGCATGATCGCTACCAGTAATTTCGGCTGTAAAGACACCGCTTTTGACACCATATTGATCTACACGAAGCCAGTGGCAATGTTTGATGCGGTACCAGATAGTGTTACCATACTTAGCCCAGAAATCACATTCACAGATCAAACAGTCTCGGATAGCATTGCAACATGGAATTGGCAATTTGGTAATGGTGATTCATCCATTGCTACAGATCCTGTGCATGAGTATCTGGACACCGGTTTTTATATGGTGCTTTTAACGGTTGTTGATACAAATGGGTGTTTCGATACCGTTTCACGTAGAATTGACATCCTGCCCGACTACATCTTCTTTTTACCCAATACTTTTACTCCCAACCAAGATGGGATAAATGAATTGTTTATACCCCTTTCTACCGGGTTAAACGAATCCGGGTACAATTTCTACATATTTACGCGCTGGGGTGACGCCATCTTCCACACTACGGATATTAACGAAGGGTGGACCGGACTGGCCAACAACGGAACAGAGCTTGCTCAGACCGGGGTATATGTTTGGCTCGTGCTGAGCAAAGATTTGGGTGGGGCAAATCATCAATATACCGGCCATGTTACGCTTATCAGATAGTTCTTTAATCAAAATGGAAGAGGAAAAAGCATATAAAACGTTCAAGGAATTTTACCCTTATTATTTGAAGGAACACACCCAACGAGGGACTCGAGTCACTCACTTTATTGGCACATCTTTGTTCTTCGTGTTTTTGGTAATGGCTATCGTAAAGCTAGATCCTCTTTACTTACTGCCGACTGTAATTGTACCTTACGCATTTGCTTGGGTAGGCCATTTTTTTATAGAGAAAAACAAGCCTGCAACCTTCCAATATCCCGGCATGTCACTGAGGGGAGACTTCAAGCTTTATTTTGACATACTGCTTGGGAAACAAGGGTTTTCTGGCTCTTCAGAAGATTAGTAGCGAATCAAGCGGGTTGAAAAGGTTTCCTTGTTGGTTTCAACACGAAGCAAATAGCATCCTGGCTTAATACCGTCTAGGCTTACTAGCAATCTATCGGTTAGTACCTGGTGCTTCATTCCAAATACTTCTTGTCCCAATAAGTTAAAAATACCAACCCGCTCTACTATTCCACTCAATCCGCGAAGCGTAAGCTGCCTACCAACCGGATTCGGGAATAAAATAATCTCTTTTTCAAGACCCTCTAAGTTATTGACGCTTACAAGCTGGCAATCAAAACCAGATAGGAGCAATGCGCTGTTATTTATATTTAATCGACCTCCTGTTAATGTAATTCCATCCAAAGCAGAAATGGAATCCGTACCATCAAATAAAACATCTCTAATAATCAAGGCAATACTGTCGGGGCTTTGCTTAGACTCCATAATAAGCTTTTGACATGCAACATCATACATCAGCGCAACAGCTCCAGCCACATGAGGCGTAGCCATTGAAGTGCCGGTTAATTGGCCATAGGTATCTCCCGGTTCAGTAGACCAAATATCAGTGCCAGGTGCACCAAGGTCAATGGTGGTTAAGCCATAAGCTGCTCCATTATTCTTAGTGTCATTGTCCGTTGTATTGGTCACGGAAATCATCCAATCACTCGGGCACGCTGTAGGAATATCATTTACCACGTCAACATCCTCATTTAAATTCATCGTTGCCCCTGCACTCAAAATCCCCACCGAACCCAGAGAATCGTAAAGAGCGCACCAAATTGGAAAATCAACGGGATCACCAAAATTGCTGCCGAAGGAAGAGTTCGTAGAAACAACGAATGCCCCCGAACCTCCGTTAGTTTCATTATATGTTGCCCGCAATTCCAATACATAACCGTATGCCTCTACCACCGTAGCTTCGTTGCCTGAAGAACCCTGAATTGGCATAATCTTTACATTCCAATTTACCCCCACCAAGCCAATTCCATTGTTTCCAATTGCCCCCACGGTGCCCGATACATGCGTTCCATGTGTGCTCGAACTTATGTTTCCATCACTGTTGTAAGCGTTCCAGCCATCAAAATCATCTATGTATCCATTGCTATCATCATCAATTCCATTGTTGGGGATCTCCATTCTATTTTTCCAAAAATCTAAATCCTCATGACTCAAATCAAATCCACCATCAATAACAGCAACAACAATTGTGTCCCCCATGGCTGTAACACCTCCGGTGGCGGTATCCCAAGCCTCAATCGCATCAATGTCAGCGTCTAAGACTCCGCCGCTTTGCCCGGTGTTATTCATATCCCATTGATCACCAAATCGTGGATCATTAGGGATTGTATCACGCTGTTGAATAAAGTGATTGAACTGGGCTGCAAATACCCCCTCTTTTCCTCGAATTTCGCGCAGTAGATTATCTTCAACCCAAACTGAAGGGTCAAAACTCAGTAAATGAATATTTAACCTGGAAGATAGCTGCTTTTTATATTCGATTCTCAGCGCGGTTTCTAAAGGCACATTGATAGTATTAACGAGATCAGCCGCCTCAAACTTATAATTTAATTGGACAATTATTTCGCCTCTTACGTGATCTGCTTGCTGACCGTATACTTCAGTACTGCAAATTAAGAGCATTAAAAACACTACATAAAAGGTGGCGCATCTAATTAAATACTCAATCATTTCTTTGTTGAACTTCATGATTTAATTGTGCGTTAATAATAGTAGGGTTTTCATTTAGAAGCCTCAGCGCCTTTTGCACACTTTTCAGCTTATAATTAATGGTCATTTCCCAAGTGCCCATACGTGCTGATAGCAATTTGACCGAAGTTAACCTCATATTCCTATGCGTTAAAATCAATGACTCAATATCGGTATTTTTCACCACCTGAACAATAATACTAATCTGCCCATCTGAACCTGAACCGTTTTCTGTCTTTGAAAACAATCCGCAACCAACAACTGAGTAAGCAAGTATTACAGCTAAAATTAAACAGGTATCAAAAATTGTTCTCATATCTCCCCTTGAACTCTATACAAGCAAATCTACTAATTACTACCTATTTTTGCGGCAATGAGCACTGACTTACCCATACACGCTACCATCACGGAAAAACTCCGATCTCTCCCTGAAAATCCAGGAATATACCAGTTCATGGATGCGGATGGTACAATTATTTATGTAGGAAAAGCAAAAAATTTAAAGAAACGTGTTTCCTCCTATTTTAATAAAGCAAAAGCCGAAAGCGGCAAAACGGCCATGCTTGTAAGGAAGATTCGGGACATGAAATATCTTATTGCTGACACGGAGCTGGAGGCGCTTTTACTAGAAAATTCATTGATAAAAAAGCTCAGGCCTAAATATAATGTTCAACTCAAAGACGACAAGAGCTTTCCCTGGATATGTATTAAGAATGAACGATTCCCTAGAGTTTTTTCTACCCGGCAGATAAGGGATGATGGATCTGAATACTTTGGCCCTTACGCATCTGTCAAGATGATGAATGCAATTCTTGATTTAATTAAGCGCTTATATAAGCTCCGCAACTGCAACTATAACCTCTCTGAAGATAATATTGAGAAGAAGAAGTTTAGTATATGTCTGGAGCACCACCTAGGTAACTGCCTGGGCCCTTGTGAAGGTTTGCAACCTGAAGAAGATTATGTTCAAACCGTATTCCAAATTAGAGACATAATAAAAGGCAATCTGCACTCAGTGACGAAGCACTTCAAGCAAATAATGAAGGAGCATGCGGAAAATTTTGAATATGAAAAGGCGCAGCTGATAAAAGAAAAGCTGGAGTGGATGGAAAAATATCGGGGGAAGTCTGTGGTCGTAAATCCCAAAGTACCAGATGTAGACGTGTTTTCCATTGTAACAAATGACAAATATGGATATGTGAACTACATGCGGGTAGTTGAAGGCGCCATTGTACAGGGGCATACTGTAGAGTTGAAAAAGCGATTAGATGAATCAGAAAAGGAGTTGCTGTCCATCGCCATTTTGAACCTGAGATCAAAATTCAACAGTGACTGTAAAGAGATTCTGGTTCCTTTTGAAATTGATTTGCAAATGCCATACAGAGAAGAACCCCCTTCTTTTTTAGTGCCAAAAAGGGGTGACAAGAAGCTACTCCTTGGGCTGTCTGAACGCAATGCAAAGTTCTACATGCTGGATAAGCAGAAATCAAGATTGAATCTTTCAGATAAAAAGAATCGTTCGAATGAATTGCTCATCAAAATGAAAACCGAACTCAAACTCAGTCAATTACCCGTTCATATAGAGTGCATTGACAACTCCAATATTCAGGGAGCATACCCGGTGGCAGCTTTAGTAGTATTTAAAAATACCAAGCCCTCTAAAAAAGATTATCGCCACTTCAACATAAAGACGGTGGTTGGTGCAAATGATTTCGCGTCGATGGAAGAGGTAGTGCTTAGAAGATATGGACGATTGAAAAAGGAGAATAAACCACTACCTCAGCTCCTGATAATAGATGGGGGAAAGGGCCAAATTTCCTCTGCGATGAAAAGCCTGGAAAAATTGAAGTTGGCCAAACAAATCACCGTAATAGGAATCGCAAAAAGGCTGGAAGAGCTTTACTATGCGTATGATCCGGTTCCGCTCTATTTGGACAAACGTTCGGAAACACTCCGAATAATTCAACAATTACGCAATGAGGCGCATCGCTTCGGAATTACACATCACAGAAAAAAACGGATCAAAGCCTCCATTAAAACAGAACTTCAGAACATTAAGGGAGTAGGGGAGAGCACCGCCAAAATACTACTGAAAAAATACCGTTCTGTGAAAAATATTAAAAACGCCTCTGAAAGAGAATTGACAAAAATGGTCGGGGAATCAAAGGCCAAGTTAATTTATGAATACCTGGCCAAATCCTAAACACAATTCGGTTTTAGCTCATAAGGTCAGCTAGTATTCGCATCTCTTCTCGGGCAGATGAGTTCTTATAAAGAATATTATACACCGCATCAGTGATTGGCATGTCTACTTTATGGTCTTTATTTAGCTCCGCAATACACTTTACCGCGTAATAACCTTCTGCAACCATTTTCATTTCAGCCTGTGCAGAATTTACCGAATGACCCTTCCCAATCATATTGCCAAAAGTCCGGTTTCGGCTAAAGTTTGAATAGGCGGTTACCAATAAATCTCCCAAATAAGCTGAATTTTTAATGTCCCTATCAATCGGGTGAACCGCATTTACAAACCGCTCTATTTCCTTAATGCCGTTAGATACCAATACGGCCTGAAAATTATCGCCATATCCTAACCCATGACAGATGCCATTAGCTACAGCAAAAATGTTTTTGAGCACCGCTGAATACTCTGTTCCATATATATCATCTGAAACCTTGGCCTTAATATACCTGCACTCCAATTTTGTAGCCATTTCGGCCGCATTGTCAGTATTTGAACAAGCTATGGTAAGATAGGACAACTTTTCCTGTGCAACCTCCTCTGCATGGCACGGTCCGGTAATTACGCCAATGTTATCATAATCAAGGCCGTATTGGTTGTGAAAAAACTCCCCTACGATTACGTTGTTCTCCGGAACAATTCCTTTTATCGCCGAAAATATAATCTTTCCGTTCAGGCTGTCCTTTGCACACGGTACAAGGCTCTCTTTTAAAAATGCAGAAGGAATGGCAAATATTATTATCTCCGCATTTTCGATGCAGGATTGAATGTTTGAGGTAATCTTCAGCTTGCTGGTGTCAAGTTGAACCGATGGCAAATAGTTTCTATTATGCCCAAACTTTTTTATGTGCTCAATATTATCTTCGTCTCTCAACCACCAATTGAGCTCCTCCACATTATTCAATAGCATCTTAATAATGGCAGTTGCCCAACTTCCCCCTCCGATGACGGC
>NVRZ01000110.1 GCA_002401055.1 Bacteroidota bacterium | reverse complement strand
ATGTACATCTATACATCCAATTTTCGTTGACAGACCCAATTTAGCCTGTAAAACGCTTGCAGTTACAGGCGTATAATGATCTCTTTCATGTCCAGCAAATATCAAAAAGTCAATTTGTTCCTTTAATTCAGGATGCTTTTCAAACAGCTGTTGAGCAGCTTTCAATCCCATATCTGAAGGTACTTCATCGTCACCAATAATGTGCCGTTGGTCGATACCTAATTTCGGCCATGTTTTACTCTCCCTTTCTTCAGGAAAAACACGAAAAAAGTCTTCGGTTGTAAAGACTTTTTCAGGAAAGAATAACTCTATTTCACTAATCGTAGACATGGCTTAATCTTAACTCAAATATAAGTTAAAGAACGAATCAATTTTATCAACTAGTAGACGAAAATTTCAATTCTTCTTTTTAGGTCTGATTATTGTAGTTTTACCAAATGCAGAATTTAAGAGCTCTTTGCTTATTTCTTGCTTCACTTTTATTTTTGAGTGCTTGTTCATCATCTTACAAATCCACTAATAGTGGAAGTAATGATGACATCTACTTTTCAACTAAAGATCAAACCAATTACGATGACGTAACGCAAAGTACTGATGAAAGCGGAACTTCCTTTGGTGAGTACAAAACTGTGTATGATGATGCCCCAAGTGGTGCGCAGCATAATCGCGAGAGCCAGGAACCAGAGTATGTAAATACAGAATCGTATACTGATGAAAGTGGAGATACTTACATCACGAACAACTATTACGAGGACAGCAATTCTGATTATGTATATGATGATTACTATGACTACGCCTATGCCTCAAGATTGAGGAGGTTTTATCAGCCAACCTATAGCTACGGCTATTATGATACCTATTATACGAACTCCTACCATTACTCTTACGACCCTTATGATTATGGTGTGAGCATCTATTTGGGTTATCCTTGGTGGGGCTATAACAACCATACAGGATGGAATCATCACGGAAACTACTGGGGATACAATCAACATCACCAGCACGGTTGGGTAAACTATTATAACCAACATCATTCATATGGCGGACATTACGATCCATACGCTTATGGTTACGGGTATGGATATGGTAGTGGGTACGGGTATTATGGCTATGGAAGCGGACATGGATATGGAGATAGCTATGGAAAAGGATATGGCTACTACGGCTACGGTAATAATACTGGTGGCAATTATTACTACAATAGCTATGACGCAACCAATACTTACTACGGACCCAGGTATGCAACTGCTTCTAATTCAATTGTAACGCATACGTCCTTGGCTGAAGCTTATGAAAAAGAGCATGGACAGGGGCAATCGATAAACAGCTATACGGATTCTCCTAAAAATGTTAAGGCAGCTAACATTAAGAATGTGTTGCCTGCTTCTCCTGTGGTAGTGGACAATGTCAAAGGAAACCATGGTAGTCAAGTGAGCACTCCAGCAACGCCTGTACATAGCACGGCCAAGCCTCTGGTGAATGACAAACCTATTATGGGTCTAACTGGCAAAGCTCCTGTTAAGAGTACTGTAAATGGAAATGGAAATCCCAAACCCAATGTGGGAACAGCTGGTGGTAAAGTAGTTGACAAAAGCCCAGTGTCTAACACTGGCTATATTAGCTACAGCACCAAACCTGTGAAAGTGGTTAGGCCAAAAGAAAACGTTGGCTCTACCAATAGTGGACATGGATACAGCTCGAAGCCCGAAGTAAAACCGACCAGAAATAGCTCTTATAGCTATAACAAACCTAATAATGCGTACGGTCAGAAAGGGAAGACATATAACAATAGCAGCTATACCAAGCCTCGCAGTAACAACAATTCACACTCCAGTTACAGTAAGCCAAAGAGTTCGGGCACAAGCAGGCCAAGCTATAGCAAGCCGAAGTCGAGTTCAAGTTACTCAAGGCCCAAGCAAAGTACAACTCAGCCAAGAAGCTCAACTCCTCGAAGTTCAGCGCCGAGGACTTCAGCTCCTAGGACATCTACCCAGAGAAGTACCGCTCCTAGCAGAAGTAGTGCTTCTCCTAGTAGAAGCAGCTCTTCTCCAAGTAGAAGTAGCTCAACACCAAGAACATCTTCTCCACGAACAAGTAGACCAAGATAAGATGTCCGTGTCATGAGATCTATTACTGTCATATTAATTGCAGGCCTGTGGTCGTTGAATGTTTCGGCACAAAATGAGGTAGATGCCTTGAGAATGTCTCAGACTGGCGTTTTCGGCACCTCTCGATATGTTGCCATGGGCGGTGCATTTGGAGCGCTGGGCGGTGATTTGTCAGTAGTTGCTGCAAACCCGGCAGGATTGGGAGTTTATCGTCAATCAGAGCTATCGTTTACTACGGTCATGTTTCTTGAATCTACTAAAGCGACGCATTATGGCGAAACAGATCGCGGAAACAAATTCAATGTTAACTTCGGCAACATAGGCATTGTTTTGGCTAAGCTCCAGAACAATTCTCACCAAACGAGTTGGGTAGCTACGCAGCTGGCTTTTACTTATAATAAAACCATCAACTTTAACAACAGAACACGCCTTGTTGGATTTAACCCCACATCTTCCTTGCTTGATCATTACCTGCTAGATGTTCAGGGAACATTTCAATCAGAACTGGAAGCTTATAATCCTTTTGGTGCAGGCTTGGCATGGCAAACGTATTTGTTAAACCCACTCGACACTGTTGATTCCAATAGCTACATGACCGTGGTTAATGGAGGAGGCCTGGAACAAACTAAAACCATAAGGCGCAAAGGAGGGGTAAACGAACTGGCTGTATCTGTTGCAGCGAATTACGCCAACCGCCTGTACATAGGCGCTAGTTTAGGATTTCCTGTTGTGAAGTATACCGAAACTTCTACTTATCGAGAAGAAGATATTAATGATACAATTGCCTACCTAAACTATTTCACGCTCGAAGATAATTTTACCACCACAGGAAACGGAATTAACTTCAAAATTGGCATTATATACCGAGCGGCAAACTGGATAAGGATTGGAGCCGCTTTTCACACACCAACATTTTACGCCTTATCTGATGAGTTTACCTCTAAGATGAATGCTTCTTTCGATTCTATTCCTGAGTGGTCATCATCAACAGATCGGGAATATGAGGCTGTATCGCCAAACGGCTCATTTGATTACAAGATCATTTCACCAATGCGCCTGATGGGAAACATTGCCTTTGTGATAGGGAAACAAGGATTATTGAGTGCTGATTATGAGTGGGTTGACTACTCTACAGCAAGCCTAAGCTCGCCCAGCTTTTCATTTTCCAATAGCAACAGAGAGATTGCCAATAAATATAAAGGAAATGGAATTCTTAAAATTGGTACAGAATGGCGTTTCCTTCCCTTCATTTTCCGTGGAGGCTATGTATTGTATGGAACGCCTTTTAAAACATCTACTCAAAAGGGTGTAAGGAGCAGCTATTCCCTCGGGTTTGGCATAAGAGAGGATATTATTTCAATAGACATTGCCTATGTGTTCTCTGAAACCAGTGGAGAATACTATTTATACAGCCCAGATCTAGTAGCAACTACAGCAACTTCCTCGACCAGCCATCAACTTATGGCCACCTTTGCAGTTAGATTTTAGTTATCGAAGCTTACGCTATTGCTGACTACAGCTTAACCTCAGCAATTTCTGGGTCTACAAGGATTCTTCCGCAGTGTTCACATACGATAATCTTCTTATGTAGTCTGATATCAAGTTGACGCTGTGGTGGAATTTTATTAAAACAACCTCCGCAAGAATTTCTCTCAACAGAAACAACAGCCAAGCCATTCCTTGCGTTCAAACGAACTCGTTTGTAAGCAATAAGTAGGCGATCTTCAATATACCTTTCAGCTTCCGTAGATTTTTTAGATAGCTTTCTCTCTTCCTTCTCAGTTTCAGCAACTATCTCATCTAATTCTTTTTTCTTGTGCTTTAAGTCACCTTTTCTCTCCTTTAAATCTTTTTTAGCTGAATCAATGGTATCACTCTTAGAGTCAATGCCCATTTTAAATTCACTGATTTTTTTTTCAGCTACCTGAATATTAAGGTGTTGAAATTCAATCTCCTTTGCCAATGATCCAAATTCACGATTATTTCTGGCGTTTCCCTGTTGCTTTTCGTATTTCTTTATAATTGACTTGGATTCCTTAATCTCCAACTTCTTATTGGTGATTGTATCCTCTATCTTTTCCGTTTCATCTTTGAAATTTGTTACCCTGGTAGCCAATCCCTCAATCTCGTCTTCTAGATCACTAACTTCCAATGGCAATTCTCCACGAATTGTTCTAATGCTATCAATTTTTGAATCAATTCCCTGAAGGTCAAATAAAGCTCTCAATTTCTTCTCAATAGGAACAGCCCCACTAGGAAATTTCTTTAAAGGTGCTGCCTTCTTGGCTACGGGCTTCTTAGCCACTTCTTTCATAGCAGCTACTTTTTTAGCTACCGGCTTTTTTGCAGTTGCTTTCTTGGGTGCCGCTTTCTTTGCTGATGCTTTCTTGGGTGCAGTTTTCTTTGCTGTTGCCATTCTATAAATACTTTACTGGATTAGTTACTGTCTCTGATAAATGGAGCGCAAATTTAGGGAATTTTTTCATAATTAAGTCACGGATAAGTTCCTTTGTAAACTGTTCACTCTCATAGTGTCCAATATCGGCTATGACAATACTGTTATCAGCATCAAAAAACTCATGATATTTACAGTCTGAGGTCAGAAATAGATCAGCACCAGCGTTAATTGCATCTTGAAGCAAAAAGCTACCCGCGCCTCCACATACCGCCACCTTGCTTATCTTTTTACCCATCAACTTTGTATATCGAAGACCTTTCGCCCTCATTACTCTTTTTATTTTGTTAAGAAACAGTATTTCACTTACGCTTTCCTTCAATTCTCCAATCATACCTGATCCAACCAACTGATTAATGTTATCAAGAGATACAATATCATAGGCTACCTCTTCATATGGATGGGCGTTTAAGAGGGCCGTCAATACTTGGCTTTCAATATAATCTGGGAAAATTGTCTCGATCTTCACCTCTGACTCGGTATGGCGGTCACCCTTTTTCCCTACAAAAGGGTTGGTCCCACTCGAAGCAAGAAAAGTTCCAGAACCCTCGCTCGAGAAACTCGTTTCAGAATAGGCACCAATCTTTCCTGCTCCTGCTCTAAAAAGCGCATTCTTTACCTTTTCTGCCTGCTTAAGAGGAACAAATGTGTAAAGCTTTTTCAGGCCACCCCTTTTGGGACGGAGAATATTCCTCCCCTTTATTCCCAACTTATCACATATTCTTGAATTTACTCCTGTATAAATATTGTCCAGGTTTGTATGGATCGCATAGATGGCAATGTCGTTCTTAATGGCCAATTCAATCGTTCTTTCAACGTGACTGTTTCCCGCTATGCTTCTTAAAGATCCAAATATTAAAGGATGATGGGTGAGAATGACTCCCGCCCTTTTCCTCTTTGCCTCACGTATAACATCTTCCGTACAATCCACGGTTACAAGGGCTGATTTAATGCTTTTGCGTGCACTCCCTATCTGTAACCGGGAATTATCATAGGATTCCTGAAGTGATAGCGGGGCTAACTGCTCCAAATACTTAACGAGATCTTTTAGCTGCATTTTATTGACCTATATATTTGCAAAAGTAATACATCTTATGATTAAATTTGGACATCTGTGAAGGAGAACACTAGAGCCTCCAGCACCTCAATTTAATGAAAATCTCGAATACATTCTACGCAGTTAGTCTTGGGTTCTCAGTATTAATCCTAAGCTCCTGCGCCTCTTCAAAGAAAGGTGGCGATATATCCTCAGCCTCCTTGAATCGGGATTTGGTGGAAGCGCAACCCGTCATTTACAGTGTGTACAGAGCTGCGGAGACGCAAAAAATTGACCTGATCCACACAAAACTTCGTGTAAAGTTTGATTTGGAAAAAACGCACCTACTGGGTCAAGCCACACTCACTTTTAAACCTTATTTCTATCCGATTACTGCTGTAGATTTTGACGCAAAAGGACTTGATATACATGAAGTGGCACTCGACACAGACTATGGCTTACAGGAATTGAAATATTCTTACAATGACGACGTCCTTAGCATTGAGCTGGACAAACAATACAGCAAAGACGAAAGCATAAATGTATTTATAGATTATACCGCAAAACCAAACGATCTAGAAACCAAAGGAAGCAGCGCGATTTCAGATGCGAAAGGGCTATATTTCATCAACCCGGATGGTACTGAGGAAGACAAGCCAACACAGATTTGGACGCAAGGTGAAACGGAATCGAGCTCTTGTTGGTTTCCTACGGTAGATTCCCCGAACGAGCGCATGACACAAGAGTTGTACATAACTGTTGATAATAAATACGTAACACTTTCCAACGGCACTTTACAATATTCAACTCTGAATGAGGATGATACCAGAACTGATTACTGGAAGTTGGACCTTCCTCACGCTCCATATCTAACAATGATGGCAGTGGGTGAATTTTCAATCGTGAAAGATCAATGGCGGGAGATAGAAGTGAATTACTACGTTGAAAAGGAGTATGAAAAACATGCCAAGATGATCTTTGGCAACACTCCTGAAATGCTTCAGTTTTACTCAAACGTATTGGGCGTAGACTACCCGTGGGATAAGTATGCTCAAATAGTTGTTAGAGACTATGTTTCTGGAGCAATGGAGAATACCACGGCCGTTATTCACGGTGAGTTTCTGCAAAAAGATGAACGTGAGTACCTAGATGAGACTCACGAAGATATCATTGCCCACGAGCTGTTCCACCATTGGTTCGGGGACCTGGTTACTTGTGAATCCTGGGCCAATTTGCCTTTGAACGAGTCTTTTGCAACCTATGGCGAATATCTATGGAACGAATACAAGTATGGCCGTGATGAAGCCGACTACGCCCTCCAAAAGGACTTAGATCAATACCTGTGGTCCGCAACCAAAAAGAAAGTTGATCTTATCAGATTCAATTACGATGATAAAGACGATATGTTTGACAGTCACTCCTACGCCAAAGGAGGGCGGGTATTACATATGCTTAGAAAGTATGTTGGCGATGAGGCATTTTTTGAATCACTGCGCATATATCTTGAAGAAAACAAATACAAGTCAGTAGAAATACACCATGTCAGATTGGCCTTTGAGAAGGTAACCGGAGAGGATTTGAACTGGTTTTTCAACCAATGGTTTTTGAGTTCTGGACACCCACATTTGTTCATTACCTACGACTACATTGATTCAATCAAGACACAGACATTGACCGTTTCGCAAGCGCAAAAAATCGGAGAAACTCCTTTGTATTATCTTCCTGTAGAGGTTGATATTTATGTGAGTGGGGAGGTAACAAGAGAGAAAATAGTAGTCGATTCTGTGAAGCAGACATTCAGCTTTAAAGTGACTAAAAAGCCAGATCTTGTAAACTTTGATGCAGAAAAAATGCTGTTGTGCACAAAGAAAGATTACAAATCAAAAGAAGCGTGGATATTTCAATACAATAATGCGCCTTTGTACCTGGACAGGTTCGAGGCACTTGATCAACTTAAGAAGTTTCGGGATGAAGGAGATATGATAACCACATTCGCAGATGCCTTGAAAGACAAAAACTGGAATCTGAGGGCTAAGGCAATAAAAAACGTCAAGCATCTATTATCTGAACCTGACCTCAACATTAAGGACGAACTAATGGAACTCGCAGAAAATGATGTAAAATCAGATGTGAGAGCTACGGCAGTATTACTACTATCCGCTTATTTTGACCCAGATACTATCGGCAAAAAAGACCCACAGTTGAAATTGCTGTACCAAGACGCGCTCTCCGACAAGTCATACGAAGTTATGGGTCAGGCGGTAGTAGCTCTGGCAAAAGAGAGTCATGAAACCGCTTTTAAGGAAATAAACACATTCGATGATAAAACGACAGAGAATCTGTTGATAGATATTGCTGAAGTATTTGCTTCGTATGGAGAAGCTGAGCAGAACTCCTTTTTTATCGAAACCTATGAGAAAGTGGACGAATACGACAAATACAATCTGTTGGATATTTACAGTGATTACTTAATAAAGCAAGATGATAACACCATTAATTTAGGGCTGGAGTTGTTCAAGAATGCTGCTATGAATCAGGAAGCCTGGTGGGCAAGATTAACAACACTCTATAGGATTGAAAAAATTCTGGAAATGTATAATGAGCGGGAAGAGGAAGTTGTTGTAGGAATAAAGGTTAATAAGAAAAATGAATCTGAAGTCAAAAAGCTAGAGATAAAGCTCAAGGCGATCGTCACTCAAAAAGAGAAGATTAACTCAACGCTCGCAACTATCAAAGAAGAGGAAAGTGACAAGAAAGTATTGCTGTTTTGGGATGAACTATCTCAATAAGCAAATGCTTGAAAAATAAACGATTATTCCTGACTGGCTTCGTAGCCTTCATCCACAAGTAAATCAGTACCGTGGGCTGCATCTACCGCCAGCTCATCACAAACCTCGTTCTCTTCGTTCCCTGCGTGGCCTTTTACCCAGGTGAAAGACACTTTGTGTTTTGGATATACCAGTAGAAAGCGCTTCCATAGATCGACATTTTTCTTCTTTTTGAAATTCTTTTCCTCCCAGCCAAAAAGCCATTTTTTTTCAACCGCATCAACTACATATTTCGAGTCTGAGAATATGGTCACTACAGTTCCAGGGTTTTTTAAGGTCTCAAGCCCAACGATTACGCTGAGAAGCTCCATCCTGTTATTGGTAGTTAATCTATATCCTTGTGAAAGTTCCTTCCTGTGATTTTTAGAAATCATTACGATTCCGTAGCCTCCCCTTCCAGGATTTCCCAATGCTGAGCCGTCTGTGTAGATAATTACTTGTGTGGCTTCGCTCAAAACAATTGCTTTGGTTTAAACTGTAAACTATTGTCGAATCAATCTAGCCACTCAAGGCCTCAGCTCCACCAACAATTTCAATAATCTCATTTGTAATGGACGCTTGTCGTGCCTTGTTGTACT
>NVRZ01000109.1 GCA_002401055.1 Bacteroidota bacterium | reverse complement strand
ATTTTCATCTAAATTTACATAATAAATTACGCTCACATCCTAAGCAAAAAAAGCTCCATTTAAACCAATAGTAGAACTCTAAAAATTCTACAATCTCTAGAACGTCACAATGACTCAACTAAAACTCCTAACGATATAAAATCTAGAAACCTTCCATCATCAAAAACTCAATAATTAAAACGCTGTATCATGAAAAATCTATTATTTAGAATCTCAATTCTCGGCATCTTCCTGATGGGATATGGAAAGCAATCTCAAGCCTGTATCAGTGATACAATTACCACGATAACGGTTACCGTTAATTACGAATCCTTTTTTCTGTCCCCTTGCACATACACTTCCAACATTGAGATCAGGCTAAGTAACTTGAGCTTAATGACAGAATCTCCTGGAAAGGTCTGTGCTTGCGCGTTTGCTTTTGGGAATTTTTATGACAGTGTAATTTTTATTGCGTTTGTTGATTCAGGTACAAATAACCCTTATCAAGGATTTGCCATGTTTAATGAAGAATTAGCATCAAGCACTGCCTGGGATAATGATCAGCCCGGATTTGGCGGATGGGCTGGATATATAGCAAGTGTTGTGAATTTAGGTTTGGTCGCAACTGATCCGGTAGAAATGGTAATTCGTGCTGCCGCATCCGCATCAAATTTACTTGCGTATCAGGATTCATTAAATTGTGTTACTCCTGCAATCTATGACGTTGTACCACAAACTAGTATAGCTACCGATGAGTGGGTATCATTAACTAGTTCATTGGGCAATACGCATCAAAAAGTTAGAGGACTTACTACTGTAATGAGTTATCAGATCCAAAACACATCTTGTTTCGCTGGTCTCGATAGTGCCATTCTGAATAATATTCCAGTGGTAGGGATTGAGACTATTGAAGAGCAGGTGGGTTTTAGTGTCGTTCCCAATCCTTTTTCACATGAAATTATGGTAACCACCGGTAATCGTCAATCCATAATCTTATATCGCATTTATGATTTAGGAGGAAATCTGGTTAGATCTGAAGATGGATTAAACGCGGAAACCTTGGTCATTGATCGGGGCAATTTGTCTGGTGGCATGTACTTCCTGGAACTGCTTTCTGAAAAGGCTGTGCTGGGTAGGCAGAAGATTGTTGTCCAATAAATGCTCCTGGTTTTTGTCATTGTTTTTCAGGTACTAGCTCGTTTTGGTCATGCTTATATCAATACTTTAGGTAATGCAATATGATGTATATCAACAAATATCAATCAGATTACCCTTTTGCGAAAAAATCGATTCTCTCGGATTTATAATTAACTAAATATTATTATGAAACCCAACTATCTACTCGTCACTATTTTAGTATTGTTTTCAACGGACCTTAAGGCTCAATGGGATATAATAACTTCGTTTAACAATGCGATTATGGATATGAAATCACATAATGGCAATCTATATATAGGCGGGGGCTTTACAAAAAATGACAACAGTACTTGCTATTGGTCGGCATACTATGATGGAACTAGTATTATGCGGCACACAAACTTAATTGGTGGGGGCGGAGTCAGGAAATTAGATGAGTTTGACGGTGATTTATACGCTGTAGGTGATATGTTACACGGCTCTGTTATTGGAGTTTCCAGATGGGATGGTTCTACTTGGGTGAATGGAGGGGGGACCAATTATAGTCATTCTACATTGTATAGTGATGGTACAGAATTATATGTGGAGAGTGATGATGGTGTAGTGAGAAAAAAATCAATTGGAGGGAGCTTTCAACCCTATTATGATTTTGCTGGCAACGGAGGTTTGGGAAGCATTATTAATTACAATAACCAACTTATTTTTGCCGGATCATTTGATACAATTAACGGAGTACCTGCAAATAATATAGCAAAATGGGACGGAGTTAACTGGACTGCGCTTGGAAGCGGAATATCATCAGGAACTTATAGTATGGCGGTATTTAACAGTGAGCTTTATGTAGCAGGGGATCTTAGTACTGCTGGTGGACAAAACGTGAATAAAATTGCAAAATGGAATGGCGCGACTTGGTCAGACGTTGGAGGAGGTGTTACTGGTACCAGCTGGAATGATCTCAGAGACATGGTGGTTTTTAACGGTGCCTTATATGTGGTAGGTGATTTTACAGAAATGGGCAATGTAACGACACACGATGTGGCTAAATGGGATGGAAACAATTGGAATTCTGTGAATTTAGCGCATACTGATGCCTTTGCTAACTGCGTTGAGGTATATGCCAATAAGTTATATGTGGGAACTTTCGATATTGACACTAGCCACGTATTCGTTTATACCGGATCTACGACGACCTTGGAAGAGACCGATGAAGTTGTAGAGTTTAATGTTTTTCCAAATCCATTTTCTAAAAGCATAACGATTCAGGTGGATGACCGCTCACCTATTCACTCCTTCCGAATTTATGACCTGGGAGGGAAGCTTGTTAAAACTGAGAATGGTCTGAGTACGGAGAAACTTATCATTGATCGTAGCTCTTTGCCAAATGGCACGTACTTCCTGGAATTGATTTCTGAGAATACGGTGTTGGGAAGGCAGAAGATTGTGATTCAGTAAACATTTCAATTTTAAGCACAAAAAAAGGGGCGCCATTGGCGCCCCTTCCTGTTTTGAGATGTAAGTTAGCTTACTTCTTCACAGTAGCCTCAGTCTTTGGGCTTAACATCAGAAATTCATTTACAAGAATCTCTGTAACATAACGCTTCACGCCTTTCTTATCTTCATATGAACGGTTGATGAGCTTGCCCTCAACAGCTATGCGCTGTCCCTTAGTAAGATACTTTTCAGCAATCTCGGCAGTCTTGCCCCAAGCAATCAAATTATGCCATTGGGTGTCTGTTACTTTTTCACCCGTTACTTTGGTATAGGTGTCAGACGTGGCCAGCGACATTTTAGCTAGAGTTTTATCACCGCTTAGTTTCTTGATTTCAGGATCAATTCCTAGATTTCCAATTAATTGAACTTTGTTTCTTAATGTATTCATGATTTTTGTTTTTAGTTTATGTTTAATAAAATTGATTTAATTCGTCGTTTAATTTCCTGGACAGCGGTGAGCTCTTTCCGAAGTGCCAGTATTTTTATTTGACAGTGCAAAAGTAGGTTGGGGTAGTGGGCCAAGAAAACGGAATTTCGATACACACCAGATTGAAATTTGCAATAATTGAAAAATAGATCGATTTTTCGGTACAGGCAGACTGCATTTTGTACAATTCAATTTTGGGCTGATCGTACACTTGAATAATTTCCAAATTTGAAGCATTGTAAAAGCTGGTATTTGCGGATTTTGCAAAAAATTGTCAATCTATGCACCAGAAATTCTGAGCCTCGCGGAGAATCTGTCCGATCGATTATCAAAAATTATTTGCTGCGCTCAGAAATGCGCGTATGGGAGTATCGTAGGTTAAGATTCATATCTTTGTTAGCACATGAAAATTCGTTTCCATATCTCTTCACTCCGGATAATCTTGTTATTTGGTGTTGTAACTGCTTTTATTGCTTGCGACAAGGACCCTGCACCTCCAGAGGACCCTACAAAGTCAGGACCAATCATAGCAACCATTTATGCGAGTATTGAGGATATTAAAATGAACGAGATACAGACCATCGGCAGCCACAACTCCTATCGCCTTAAGACCTACAAGCCCATTTTTGACCTGGTAACCAGCGGAACACCACCTCCAGGACTAAATCCACTCGAGTGGGATTACACACACGAAGCGCTGTCTACGCAATTTAGTACACATAGAGTACGCAGTATTGAACTCGATATTCATCATGATCCAGCAGGGGGTTTATACTGGAACCGTGAGGGTAATAAATGGGTTGGAGATACTACTGCCTCCTTTATTGATGAACTTCTTGACCCAGGCATGAAAGTGTTACATATTCCAGATCTGGATTATAACACCAATAACTTCACTTTTAAGGATGCTCTTTCCGCTGTTAAATCATGGTCAGATGCAAACCCTACTCATCTTCCATTGATTGTTATGGTAGAATTGAAAACGTATCAAATAAATATTCCTGGTTTTGCGATTGTGTTGCCATTTACCGCCTCAGCTCTCGACTCAGTTGATATGGAAATTGAATCAGTATTTGGCATGATGTTAAGCAACATTATCACGCCTGAGATATTAAAAGGTACATATGCCAGCGTAAATGAAGCGGTATTGGCAGGCGCTTGGCCAACATTGGCAGAGGCCAGAGGAAAGATATTTATAGTAGCAATGGCCTCGTCAGGTGAGAAAGCCAGCTACATGCAGAGTTATCCGGGCATGATCGGAAGGAGTATGTTTATGTTTTCAGATGTAGGTTCGGCAGAGACTGCATTTATCATCAAGAATAATCCTGTATCTGACCAAGATACCATTCACGAGCTGGTACAAGCCGGTTATATGGTTAGAACACGTGCAGATGTTGGCACATGGGAGGCACGCAATGGAGATTATTCCCGCATGAACCTGGCCATGTCGAGCGGTGCGCAGATAATTTCAACAGATTATTACAGGCCAGACCCTAGAGCAGATACAAGCTCTTCCTGGACCAATTACTCTGTGAATTTTCCAAACTTTGTAACAGCAATCCTCAATCCAATAAATGGACCTACTAAATTCGAAGGGTTGACAATAACTGAATAGTATGAGTTTAAAAGACATGATATATGAAGATTTTTTTGCGGCTTTCAAAGCCCAGGAAACAGATAAGAAGAATTTCCTAAGCGTTATTAAGGGAGAAATTATGAACGACATTGGACGTGGAACGGATCCAAATGATGAGAATGTGATGAAGATTCTGAAGTCAGTTGAAAAGGGACTTAAGGAGACTGGCACAGATCAGGCCAAGAAGGAATTGGAATATATGGCGTCTTACATGCCTGAACTCATGAGCGAGGAGGAAGTAACAAAAATCGTGGAAGGCTTAATCGCGGAAGGCAAATCTGACATAGGCTCTATAATGAAAGAGTTCAACAGTACTTACCGCGGCAAGGCGGATAATGGGATGGTTTCCAATATTGTTAGATCTAAATTGGGATAGGCTTGATTCTTAAAATTGCAGCTACTGGTATCCTGATACTCTCGTTTTTTTCAAGCTTTGTTGACGCCCAGTTGAGATGGGTGCCTAAAGAAAATATTGCCGGCGTTCATTTGAGAGGCTTGTGTGTGGTAAATGACTCTGTGATTTGGGCAAGTGGAGTAGGTGGAATCTGGATAAGCAGTAGTGATGCTGGCGCTTCATGGAGCAAGGGAGTAATTCAAGGGGCTGATTCATTAGATTTTAGGGATATACATGCCCTTGATGCGAAAACTGCGTGGGTGTTAAGCGCTGGCAACATTGGGAGAATCTACTTTACAAAAGATCGTGGCGAAACCTGGGAGCTCCAATATGAGAATAATGAGACCGGTGTTTTCTTTGATGGATTTGCTTTTTGGGATGATAAATCGGGTATCGCATATAGTGATCCGATAAATGGTAAGTTTCTAGTAATCAAAACTAAAGATGCTGGACAAACTTGGCTTCAAATAGATTCAACTGCTTTGCCCGCAGTATTAAAGGATGAAGCTGGTTTCGCTGCAAGTGGTACAGGAATTTGCATATATGGTGACTCATTGGTTTGGATGGCTACTGGTGGTGGAACGCGTGCCAGGGTCTTTAAATCTACAAATAGAGGCGCAACCTGGAATGTTTATGATACACCACTGAAAAGTGGAGGTGGCACAGGTATATTCTCTATGGCTTTTCTAAATAAAAATGAAGGCGTTATTGTTGGAGGTGACTACGTGGATTCTACAAATTCTGATAAGAACTGCGCTATTACTTCAGACGGTGGTTTAACCTGGCAGTTGGTTATTAAGGGCAATCCCCGTGGATACCGTTCTTGCGTCACGATTATTTCAGGTACTAAGCTGATTACAACTGGAAGGACGGGCTCTGAATTCTCTCATGCAAAGGGAAGATCCTGGACAGGGTTCAGCAGCGATGGTTATTACTCCTGCGATTGTACGCCCAGGGTTTGCTGGGCTGTTGGCAGAAATGGAAAGATGGCGCTCTTGAAATCACGGGATGGCCCCTAGCTGGTTTTTTCTATAATGTTCTTACCCGAAGTCTTTCTAAGATAGGATCTCAGTATGCGCTGAATATCTCTATTGTCTTTATAGGGTTTGATGTGATCATGAGCTTGTTCAAAGTTTTCCAGTTGCATTTCTTTGTCCACGTACCCGAAGCCTTCATATCTACCATCTTCAACCATAACGACAGAGCTCTCTTCTGAAGTTCTGCCCTTACCTATGATTAGGTAATTATCCACACCCGCACCTATGCTTCCTACTGCTTTTTTAAACCTGCGATTGTAAACTGTGGGCTTTTCTTTACTGCAACATGCTCCACGGCATTTTTTAATGTGGAAATCAAAACAAGCTGAAGGTGAGGTTTGAAGGCTACATAATTTTGGACAAAGATTGTATGTCTCTTTGAGATTCAACAAGAAGCTACGGGCCTCAGTGATATTATAGAAGGTAGCAAGCGGATCACTTATTAATTTTAGGTTGTTGTAGCCAAAGTGCATGTAGCCCATCTTATCTTCATACTCACAGATGCCAAAAATATTATTGGTTCTCTTTTGTGATCTATTGTAAATGGGGTAGTGCTTCTTGATTTCATCTGATTCCAACAACAATGCCACCAGCTCATTTCCTGCGAGCTGATAAGTAATGTCATGCAAGCGAGTAAGCATGGCGAATGGTTTCTGAGCACCCCCGCGAAAGTGCGACAGCACCCTGCTTTTTATATTGTTGGCTTTACCGATGTAGATTATCTTCCCCGTTTCGTCGAGGAAGTAATATACGCCGGTTTCCTCAGGAATAGTATCGAATACCTCACGAGGTAGATTTGGGGGTAAAGTCGCCTCGCGACTACGGACATTCAACGATTTTTCTATAAAGCCATCTTTATCTCGCTTGAGTAACTGCTCAAAGAGTTCTACTGTTGCTCTGGCATCGCCTTCAGCTCTGTGGCGGCCGGAAATTTTTATACCCAGGCTTTGAGTAAGGCTTCCAAGTCCATAAGATCTTAAACCGGGTATTATTTTTCTGCTCAGACGCACGGTACATAGTTTCTTTCGCTGAAAAGCTCCACCCAGCCGTTTGAATTCTGCCCGAATCATACCGTAATCAAAGCCCACGTTGTGGGCCACGAAAATCATGTTCTCGGTTTTGAGGAATATTTCCTTTGCTACTTCATAGAACTTGGGAGCATCTGCCACCATTTCATCTGAAATTCCGGTCAGCATTGTAATGCGCGGCGGGATATTGCATTCTGGATTTATGAGCGTACTGAACTTATCTACAATCTTCTCACCGTCGTGAATGAAGATAGCGATATCTGTGATCTTGCTCCTCTCGGCCGCAAGACCCGTGGTTTCTACGTCAATAATAGCATACATGGGACGAGTATAAAGATAGCTTCTGTACAGCCTTAATTTGCGAGCGTCCTTATGGAGTTTTGAACAATGGTATTTAATTTGGGTGATACCTCTTCCATATCAGCATATACCAAATAACTACAGCGTACGGAAAATAACCTGATCTATGAGTGTGGAAAACAAGGGCTCACTCTTCAGTTTGTCCATGTCGTCAAAACCAAGCTCAATTGCCTTGTTTAGGGAGTTCAATGCCTCGTTCATGTTCTGCTTCTTGGCGAGCAAAAGAGCCCTGAAATACGCGTGATCTGGATTTGAAGAGTCGATGAATGAGAATATATCGATATAACGCAGTGCAGTTTCCAGGTCATTCTGTTTTAATGCCGCATCACATTGCAGGTAGGAAATCAGGCTAAGATGAGACATAACCCTTAAATAGGAGCAGTGGTTAATGTAATCCTCTTCAGATGCAATTAACTCTTTCATGCGCAATGCTTCCGTTTCCCACCAAGTCGCAGATTGTTCCGTAAGTGCATTTGTATATTCTTTTTTTATTTCGATTTCCTGTTTAAGTATATCCTCTTGCTTTTCAAGTATCTGCTCCATCATTGGATTGCTATCAAGTATTTCTAGCTGTTGCTCAACTTTAACAGTGTTTATTAATCCCGAATAGAAATTCACAACTTTTAGGTATTGCCGGTATAATTTCAAAGGATGCTCTTGGTCAGTCAACATCTTGTCCGTTTTCAAAATTTCCTGATGGTATGAATACTTAATTAATGAATCGTGATAGGTTTCTCTACCGCTCCGGATAGAATTTAGCTCTATCCACGAAAATCCATCTTTCATAATATCCAAATTTGGCCACTCATGCTTTCCATCAAAAATCAATAGGTGATTGTTAATGTTGTCTTTGGTTAAAATCCGATTTAATTGCAGCATTTCTGAGTAGTTGAAATCATATGAGCCAACGATTCCTAAGTAAGAAAAGTTCTTTTTCAATTTTTTCTCTAGCCTTGGAAATCCCGCTGCGCATCCAATAACACCAGCAATACCTTTCTTATGAACAGCCATTGATACCGCTACCCTGGCCCCGCCTGAAAATCCCAAGGCATACACCCTCTTTTGATTTATTATCAATTGGCTGTCAACTTGCTCGGTCATTATTTTGATGTGCGAGAAAGTCTCTTCCCAACCTATACCATTTTTGGACTTATTAGATCCAATCAATATGTATCCGTTCCTCTCAGCCAGATCTTTGTATTTAGTTACAGGCAAATGGCCTCTGCCGTGTGAATCAAAGCAATAAACTACTGGCCACACCTGATTGGTGTCATAATTGCTAGGCAGGTAGTAATAGTAGGGATGATTAGGATTTCCCTTATTTTCGGCGACCTTTCCAATTACAGGAATATATTTTTCTGTAGTGCCCTTGCTTGCTCCAATAGTGTCTGAGTCTCCCGAATTCATCCCACAACCAACGGCAAGACCGATCGCAATAGGTATGACAAGAAGCCGGAACGGGTTAGAATTTGGCAAGAAAGTTTTTTCTTTTTGAGGGCACGTGAAAAAGTCCGCGATGTTGCCGCCGAGCTATTGTCGATTTATGCCCAACGCGAAGCCCGCAAAGG
>NVRZ01000108.1 GCA_002401055.1 Bacteroidota bacterium | reverse complement strand
TGGAGAAGGATTTGTAAATAGTTTGCGATCTAAAAAACATGCATGGGGAGTGCACGTCAAACATTTATCTTCAAATGGAAAAGTGAAAGACGCTGGATATAGCGGCTATAGTGATACGGAGTTTGATCTGAATGGAAAAATGTTCCTGAAGAAGCACACACTTAGTGGAGGCGCAAGTTACAAGCATAATACGGTGCATTTTTATGGCTTTGATATCAATGATACCGCTATATCGAATTTAGGCGATGCAGTTATGGGTAGGGATGCTATAAGGCAGCAGTTTTCCTTGATTAGTGGTAATGTCAGATTGTTGAGTCATTATCGGGATTCCGCCGCAATCAATCACGATATACAATTGGACTATTATAACTTGACAGATAGATACGGGCTCGAGGAGAATAGCTTTATGCTGACAGCAAATTTAAATCGATATTTTAATAAGGAGTTTTTCAACCTCTTGATTTCCTATGATTACATGGACGAAAAGTATTACTCTAACACAGATTCATCCGCGATACAGGCGAATTCAATTATTAGGGTCAACCCCTCTGTAAGTACCGACGGAAAGAAGTACAAATTTGTTGTGGGCATTGGCGCATATATTGAAGTTGATGCCTTGTATGGGACCTCCTATAGCTTTTACCCTAATGTGTATTTCTGTTATAACCTGATTGACGACATCTTAAAACCTTACGTGGGTATTAATGGAAGGTTAAGGCGCAACAGTTTCAAAACCTTATCCGATGAAAATCCATTCGTGCTTTCTCCGCCTAGAGTTGAGCACAACACTTATTCCACTAAAAGTACCATCCCAAGAATAAAAAATAGCAGGCACAGTATACAGTTTTACGGAGGGTTCAAGGGAGAGTTTAGCAAATCATCAGCGTTTAATGTGTCCGTGTCACGCGATAAGATCGACAATGAGATGTTTTTTGTAACAGATACAAATAGCAGTATGAAAAACCGATTTACCGTTGTGTATGATAACATCAAATACTTTAACGTTCATGCGGAGTTCTCTTTTCATGATAAGGATAGGTTTAAACTTATGTTTATGGGTGATTACAATTTGTATGTAACTGACTATGAAGAAAAAGCCTGGCACAAACCTGAGCTAGAACTCACGTTGTCTGCAACCTATAACATAAAGGAAAAGATTATAGCCAAGGCTGACATTTACATTTTTGGCAATCAGTACGCGAAGGAATTTGAGGCAGATGGCAAAACTGTTGTAGCCGTAAAGCTGCCAGCGGCTGTGGATCTTAATCTCTCAATCGAGTATCGCTATACTAAAAAGCTATCAGCCTTCTTGATGCTAAATAACATAGCAGCTACCAAGTACTATCGCTACCACAATTACCCTACGCAGCGCTTCAACTTGTTGGGCGGCATTACCTTTATTTTATAACCTCTGACTGCCTACCGTCAACGCTAAGTATTATTTAAAGTGATCTAATAATCACGGCTATATATTGCGGGGATCAGGCTAATTGCTACGGTAAATTGTTGCATTATATTTAAAGCGCCAATTTACACCGTAAAAAGCCAGTTTTATATCTGTTAATTACTTGTTAATTAAATTAAATAATAAGGCGCTAATACCTTCTTTTTCCTGTTAATATTCAGTATATTTGATAGGTATATGAATATGTAAAAACTAATGCATTTTTCGCCCAATATAATCACTTGTTAGTGGGTGTAGCTGGGAGATAATAAAGACAAAAAATGAGCGATAAAGACAACAACAAAAAAGACGATTATTCGGAAGATAGTATACAGGTACTGGAGGGACTGGAAGCGGTTCGAAAAAGGCCTGCAATGTACATTGGTGATATTGGCATTAGAGGCTTACACCACTTGGTATATGAAGTTGTAGATAACTCAATTGATGAAGCACTGGCTGGTCATTGTACCAAGATAGAGGTTACCATTCACAAGGATCATTATGTTTCGGTAATAGACGATGGAAGAGGGATTCCAACAGGCTTTCATGCGAAAGAAAAGAAATCGGCACTGGAAGTTGTAATGACAGTTTTGCATGCTGGTGGAAAATTTAATAAAGATTCTTATAAAGTTTCGGGTGGATTGCACGGGGTTGGAGTTTCTGTTGTTAACGGTCTTTCGGAGCACTTGAAAGCGACTATTTATCGTGAGGGCAAAATATTTGAGCAGGAATACGAGAGAGGAATTCCGGTTGGCGATGTGAAAACGATAGGAGAGACAGATATTACGGGTACACAAATAATGTTTAAGCCAGACAGAGAAATATTTGATGACATAAACATGCATTTCGATATTCTTAGTGCAAGGCTTAGGGAGCTCTCTTATTTAAATAAGGGCATAAAGCTCACGATCATAGATGAAAGAAATCAGGATGAGGATGGCAAGAACATTAGTGAGACATTTTTGTCAGAGCGAGGTTTGTTAGATTTTATTGAATATCTGGATTCGACAAGAGAACCTCTAACTGAAACTCCAATTTACATTGACGGCGAAAAGAGCGGTATACCTGTTGAAGTGGCAATGCAGTACAATACATCCTTCTCAGAGAACTTACACACCTATGTGAATAACATTAATACACATGAAGGTGGTACACATCTGGCGGGATTTAGAAGAGCATTAACTAGAACACTAAAAAGCTATTCAGACAAATCCGGGATGACAGACAAGCTGAAATTCGAGATTAGCGGCGATGACTTTAGAGAGGGATTGACTGCTGTATTGTCGGTAAAGGTGCAGGAACCACAGTTTGAAGGGCAGACCAAAACAAAATTAGGTAATAAGGAGGTAATGGGCGCTGTTGATCAGGCTGTAGGGGAAATGCTCAACAACTATTTGGAAGAAAACCCAAAGGACGCAAAGATTATAGTTAGTAAGATCATTCTCGCGGCTACGGCCCGTCATGCAGCTCGGAAAGCGAGGGAATTGGTTCAAAGTAAAAATGTTCTTTCTGGATCCGGTTTGCCTGGAAAACTATCGGATTGCTCATCAAAAGATCCTGCAGAGTGCGAAATATACCTTGTGGAGGGTGACTCTGCGGGCGGTACCGCCAAACAAGGGCGTGATCGTAAGTTTCAGGCAATTTTACCACTCAGAGGTAAGATATTGAACGTTGAGAAGGCGATGTACCACAAGATTTTTGAGAATGAAGAAATCAGAAATATGTACACTGCATTTGGAGTATCTGTCGGAACAGAGGAAGATGAAAGGGCATTGAATCTTGAAAAACTAAGGTATCATAAGATCATTATTATGTGTGATGCCGACGTTGATGGAAGCCACATATCGACTTTGATCATGACATTCTTTTATCGCTATATGAAGGACCTTATTGAAAATGGATATCTGTACATTGCCACTCCTCCATTATATCTTATTAAGCATGGTAAGGAGCAGCGATATTGCTGGTCAGAAGATGAGAGGGAGAAGGCTGTAGAAGAATTTAGCAAAGGTAAAAAGGATGCAAATATTAATACCCAGCGCTATAAAGGTCTTGGAGAGATGAATGCTGAGCAACTGTGGTTCACCACAATGGATCCAGAGTTTAGAAAATTAAAGCGAGTTACTATTGAGAGTACGGCAGAGGCAGATCATATATTTTCCATGCTTATGGGAGATGATGTACCTCCAAGAAGGGCATTTATTGAATCACACGCCAAATACGCCAATATTGACGCCTAAATACCGGAAAGACTATGTTTAAGTAGTATTCCAGCTCTCATCCGATAAATTAAATTGGGGCTTCTTGGATAGTGAGACAAATTCAAACTGTTCACTGTTCATTGTTCACTGTCAACAGATAATCAGTAGCAACAAAATTACATGGTGAGAAATGCAATGTACGCAAAGTACAGTGCCAATAGAATGATTCCCTCTATTCTCTGAACTTTATATCTGGATATCATAAAAGGCAATACCAGCAATGATATTCCAAGCATCCAAAATATATCAAAATCTAAAGTGGCCTGTAGTACTGGGATATCCGTTACCAACGCAGTAATTCCAATAATACCCAGAATATTAAAGATGTTAGAGCCTACTAAGTTTCCGATAGAAATATCGCTCTGCTTTTTGAATGTAGCAACCAAGGAAGTGGTTAACTCAGGTACGCTAGTTCCGAAGGCAATTATTGTTAATCCAATGATTCGCTCACTGATGCCAATATTCTCAGCAATAACGATGGCACCGTCAACAAGCCATTTCGCACCTACGGCCAGTCCAGCACATCCCAAAATTATGAATGCAGCTATTTTTAGAACGGGCGAATGACTTTGCTGCTCTATAAACACTTTTTGATCTGATGCTCGTTCTATTTCTTCCTTCCGAGATTTTCTAATAAGCCAGGTAACAAAGGCTATTATAGCAATCGTGAAAACCAATCCCTCCCATTGCACGATGACCAAATCCGACATAAAATACCAAAACGCCAAACTGGCTATCATCATAACGGGCCAGTCTATTCTGATGGAATTTTTGCTCACATTTACGTGAAAGATAGTGGCTGTAATGCCAAGTACTAAAGCGAGGTTCGCAATATTTGACCCCACAATATTACCAATCGAAATGTCAGGGTGACCATTCAAGGCCGCTTGTAAACTAATAACCAACTCCGGCGCGGAAGTACCAAAAGAAACAACTGTAACCCCAACGACCAGTGTTGAAATATTAAATCGAAGAGCGAGCGAGGTAGCACCTCGGACTAAAATTTCACCGCTAATAAGCAACACTACAAAACCGCCTATTAGCAACAAATATTCCATTCTAATTTTTTAATCTACCGACTATTGGAAATTTCAGAGGAATAATTGATGCTTGAATCTATCCACGTTTATTATGGTTTGTCAATGTCAATATCCTTCTTTACCTGATCCATGCTGTCCTTAATCTCGTTCTGAACTTCATTCGTGGCGTCTTTAAAATAACGAATTCCTTTGCCGACACCACGTGCGAGTTCTGGAATCTTCTTAGATCCAAACAGCAGTAAAACTATCAATAATATTATGAAGATTTCCCCTCCACCAAGATTAAAAAAAAGTAAGTGCTTACCGTCCATCTTAGTGACTTAAATTGGATGTTACATTGCGAGCTTAGCTCTTTTTGCTCAGTTTCTTGAAAGTATCAAGGGCAATTGGAGTAGCAATGCATATAGATGAATATGTTCCGACAACCACGCCGATTAAGAGAGCAAATGAAAAGCCTCTTATCACCTCTCCACCCAAAATAAAGATAACCAATAATACAGAAAATGTACTAATTGATGTATTGAAGGTTCTGCTGATGGTACTATTAATTGCCATGTTCATTACTTCTTTTGTGTCGCGCTTCTTGTACAAGTTCATGTATTCTCTTATTCGGTCAAATACCACAACGGTATCGTTAATGGAATATCCTATAACCGTCAGGAGAGCAGCAATAAATGCTTGGTCTAGCTCCAAAGAAAATGGAAGTATTCCGTAAAATATTGAGAAACAAGAAAGTACAATAATCACATCATGGAAAAGCGCCGCAAGTGCTCCCAATCCAAATTGCCATTTTTTAAATCGCATTAAGATGTATAGAAATACAATTAATAGTCCGAACACTGTTGACCATATAGCAGCCCGTTTAATGTCATCAGCAATAGATGGTTCAACCTTTTGGGAACTCATTATCTCATAATCACCCAGTGTGCTCAAGCCTTCTCCTAATTTTGATTCAACCTCCTCGTCTACCTCTTGTCCAGTATCATCAATTCGGTACTTAGTAGTAATTTTTACTTGATTGAGAGGGCCGAAGGTTTTTACTTCTGGAGAACTCTCAAATGCCACCGCTAAAGCACTCCTAATCTCTTGAGTGTTTGCGTTCTCGTCAAAGCGAACAACATATGAGCGTCCACCTTTAAAATCAACTCCTAAATTCAGACCTTTAGTGAACAGAGACGCGACTCCCAATAGAAGTACGATACCAGAGATAACGTAGTACCGCTTCCTTTTATCCATGAAAGGAATGGTGAGGTTGGTAAATGCGTTCTTTGTAAACTTTGAACTAAAACTGATTTCTTTCTTGTTCTCTAAAAACCAGATGAAAATAAGCCTGGTAAGAAAGATTGCTGAGAATAATGAGGTAAGAATACCAATGATTAAAGTGGTGGCAAACCCTTTAATTGGACCAGTTCCAAAGTAAAAGAGAATAATTCCTACCAACAGGGTGGTCACATTGGCATCAATAATAGAAGTGTAGGCATTCTTGTATCCATCAGTAATGGCTAACCCTGTTCCCTTGCCAGCTCTTATTTCCTCTCGAATTCTTTCAAAAATAAGAACGTTCGCATCAATCGACATACCAATCGTCAAAACAATACCAGCAATTCCAGGAAGCGTTAGAACAGCACCCAGAGATGCCAATACGCCCATTATAAAGAAGATATTAATCAACAAAGCAACATTTGCTACTATCCCCGCTTTACTGTAATAAAAAATCATGTAGATAAGAACTGCTACTAAAGCTAGAAGGAATGACCGTAATCCAGCATCGATAGCTTCCTGACCCAGTGAAGGTCCAACAATAGCCTCCTCAACAATTCTCGCAGGGGCAGGTAGTTTTCCTGCCTTTAAAATGTTAGCAATATCCTGTGCCTCCTTAATCGTAAACGCCCCGGTAATTGATGACCTTCCATTTGGAATTTCACCAATAATATTTGGGAATGTGTATACGTAATTATCCAGGACTATTGCAATACTCTTTCCTATGTTTTCACTGGTCATTCGCTTCCATATCTTAGCACCTTCGCTATTCATGGTCATGGAAATTTCCGGCTGATTGCTAAATTGACCGTAGTCCTGTCGCGCATCAATTATCACATCACCCTCCAGTGGCGCCCTTCCTTCTCTACTTGTAACTCTGATTGCCACAAGCTGTACAAATTTCTCATCCTCATCATATGGCTTGTTTACCCACATAAAACGAATGTCTCGTGGGAATATACTCTTTAGCTTATCGCTTTTTAAATATGCGTCTACTTTTCCTGTATCTTTAATCGCAACATACCCAACAACTGGTCCATCCCCTGGGAAATACTTACCTGATTCGTCCTGAAAAATTGCAGGCCTGAGTAAAGCAAATAAAGGATTCTCGCTAGCAAATTGTGTGAAGGATTGTCCGTCACTCAAACTATCATCACCTCCTACTGAGTCACCTCCAAGTTGCTCAAGAAGAGATACCTCCTTGTTCGAATCTGTACTTTTATCTTCAACTCCCAGCTGATCTAGCAGGGAGCTAGCATCATCCTTAGCTTCTTCTTCAACAGAAGAATCATCTTCTTCAGGGGAATCTGCCTTCACCAATTCCTCTTCATCTACAGCGTTTTCACTATCAGCTGAGTCATTGTCGGACTCTTCATCTTTATCAATAAGCGCCGATAATGGGTCGTCTTTTTTAGTAAGGTTTGTAAGGTCCTTCAACTTGTTGTTTGCCTCCTCTAAATATGGATAAACCTCTCTGTTCTCATACGTTTCCCAGAACTCAAGCTTGGCTGTTCCTTGCAAAAGTTTTCTTACTCTTTCAGGTTCCTTAACCCCTGGAAGCTCTACCAGGATTCTTCCGGTTGTCTCAAGCTTCTGAATATTCGGCTGAGAAACGCCAAACTTGTCAATACGGGCTCTCAATATATCAAACGACCTATTTATTGCGTCGGTGGCTTCAATAGATATTAATGCAAGAACTTCCTCATTGGTAGAGTTGTATTTAATTTTATCCTGATTTTCTCTGGTAGCAAAAACAGCAGCCAATTGTCCGCTTGGATCTATTTGCTGAAACGCACGACCAAATAAAGTCACGAAATCTTCGTCACTCTCTTTTTGCATTTCTAGCGCCTTCTTAAGAGCCCCATTAAATGTAATGTCAGTGCTGTAGTTGGCCATTGATTTAATAACATCAACGACTGAGACTTCCAAAGTAACATTCATTCCTCCCTTGAGGTCTAAGCCTAAGTTTAGCTCTCTGTCCTTACATTCCTTATACGAGTACTCTTTAATCAGTAGATTATATACTGGCTCACTACTAATAGAGTCCAAGTATTTTGCTTCAAGTGCTGCATCTCCATTAGCAAACTCTCTTGCGTCATCTTCTACTCCCGAAGTTATCCAGGTAAACGATAGCTGATAAATACACACTAAAATTAGCGCGACAGCAAAAACCTGAACTGCACTTTTACTTTGCATTTGTTTATTATAGGTTGTTGATAATAGATCCTAGATTACTCGATTTTGACATAATATATTTGAAATGCCAATCCTGTTCTTCCTCAATCATTAATCTCTAATCTTAATTTAAAAAGGTCGGCAAATATAGAGTTTCGTTTAGTAATTAACAATACTTGAGCATAAATAAAATCATCAAATTATGCATCCGTCAAATTATTTTTATAAATTTGTAAGCAGTACCATAATCTTCTACTAAAAGCATTGCTATGAATAAAATAATATTGTATGGTTTATGTGCCGTGATGTTGACCATGTCTGCATGCACCAAGCCAGGTAAAGGTGGTAAGGCCATTTTATCTGTTCATGTATTTGACGGCGTTTGTACCAATGATGGTTCTAATCATACAGTAGTTCCATTAGCAATGGTTTACATCAAGTACGGTGGAACGGCGGTAGATCACGTTGTTGCGAGTTATGATGACGCACAACAGGCAGATTACGGTGGAAAGACAGTATTTGAAGGCTTGAAAAGAGGTGAATACTATTTGTATGGAGTGAGTGTTGATGGCACTAAAACTGGTGGGGCATTCTTTGAAATTAAGAATAGAATTGGGGAAAGGGAAGTCGTCATCTGTACAGGCGAGTATGATTGATAAGTCTGTCGTTCGACGGGCGTTTTATTCGAAGTTATCTTGGTAGATCAGAAAAATCCAGTCATATTATATGACGGAGTATGCCGATTGTGCAATTCGTCATGACCTGATAGTCTTTACAGATGAGATTTATGAATATTTTCTCTACGATGGTTTGAAACATATCAGTCCGGCTACCATCCCTGGAATCGCTGATAGAACGATTACCATTTCAGGTTTTTCAAAAACATTCA
>NVRZ01000107.1 GCA_002401055.1 Bacteroidota bacterium | reverse complement strand
TTCAATTGAAACTCATACCAGGGACCATTGGCTCCATCCAGCTTGTATTTAAGTCCAAGATCTAATGCCCAGAAAAACAATGTCTTTTTAATTCCGGTTAGCTTGTTCCCTTTATCAATAATCTTATCGTAGACTTTTTCAAGTACCCTCGGCACCGCACCGAATCCATGAGGTTTAACATCCAGTAAGTCGGCGGAAATCGTACCCAAATTTTCAGCATAATAAATACTACAGCCACCGTATTGTGTTTGATAAATGGCCATGCGCTCACCCACATGACACACTGGGAGAATACTTAAATATCGTTGGTCAGCACCTAGTTTAAACACGCCAGATGCTGCGATGGCATTGCTGGTTAAATTCTCGTGAGACAACATAACGCCTTTGGAGTTTCCTGTTGTACCTGATGTGTAAATAAGGGTTACTGGATCTTTTGCGTCAATTTGAGATTTGATTTTTTCGAGTTCTTCAGCCCATTTATCTTTGTTTGCCTTGCCGAGATCAAGCACTTCTTTCCAATTCTTAGCTCCTTCAATCTCATCAAAAGTGTAAACATCAACGCCTTCCATCGTATCTGCTACAGGTTTGATCTTCTTATAAATCGCATTATCGGAAACAAAAATCAACTTTGCTTCTCCATGAGTGAGGATATCCTTGTAGCCCTCTGAAGCGAGCGTAGTAAATATTGGTAGATGGATGAATCCTGCTTGGGCCATTCCCAGATCAACGAAATTCCATTCGGGGCGGTTATTGCATATGGTAACGATCTTGTCGCCTTTTTGAAGTCCGAGTTCCAATAGGCCATAGCTGACATGATTACAGTTATCGATGTACTCTTGTGTGCTGTATTTAACCCACTTTTTATTAACCTTTCCGGCAAGCGCATCTTCTTTGTCGATATACTTGTCCCTGTACCGTTGAAGCAGGTCAAACGTTCTAGTAACTTCCATTGTGTATGGGTTTAAATTTTAGTTTCTTATTAGTTAAAAATATCAGAAGAATCTAATGATCTGATCTCTAAGATTTTCGTTTGTTCTTCTTTATAAGTAAGTGTTCCCACATATCCTTCTTCAGGCACAAACTCCTCAAAAATCCAATCGTCAACCTCCACTACCCCCCTAACAGCGTGTAATTTTATACCATTACTTGCCATGGAAAACTCGAGGCTATCCGGGGTGAGACGCATGCCTTCGCCAATCGCTTTGAGGTAAGACTCCTTGACTGTCCATAATCTGAAGAATCGAGTAAGTCGCTCGTCATCCTTCTTGTTTATGTATCCAATTTCTGAATTGGAATAGTTTTTCCGTATTAGCTCCTCCAAATCTGGTAGCTGCCTAATTTTTTCAATGTCAATACCCATCTCGCCCACGTAGGAAAAGGAAAAAACACATATGCCTCCCGAATTAGAAATATTGAAATTCAAGGAAGAATCATTAATCGAAAATGGTTTTCCCTTATCGCGTCTACCTATCCGTACATCGATCGGATCGATATCGAGATAATTTCCTAGAAGCAACCTCAAAGTACCCTGACTGACAATAAAGTTGTTTTGAACCTGCTCAAACTTAAAATATGGAATTCGATCTAATTCTTGTTGTGACAACGCCGACTTACAAAGGTCCAGCATGGTCTTTCCTGGCGTCAACGATGCCTTCCATATCTGAAGTTCATTCGACTGCAATGTTGGGAATTCATCCTTCACAATTCCAGTATTAACTTCAACTGTTTGCATTTAGAGCTGACTATGAGACGGTGACCTGCGGCGAAAGCTCTTCAGTTACCAATTCAAGCAGCTCTTCCTTGTTGTCACGGCAAAACAAGTGACTTCCTGATACAACACGATATTTGAATTCGGCTGACGTATGCTTCTTCCACGCTTTAATTTGATCTTCATTAAAGACCGTGTCCCGATCACCTGCAAAGGCTGTTAGCGGACAGCTTAGGGGCTTATCATTATAGTACTTGTATTTCTTGCCCAACAAGATATCAGCACGTAGAGCAGGAAGCATCTCATTGAAAATGGCCTCATTTTCTACGACACTCTCAGGAATTTCTAATGACAACAAATGACTCTTGATGTTAGGTATATTTTTGTCTTTGTACACTTCATCATCTTCAATGGCATTCAAAAATTCGAATGGACTCTTCAGATGAGGAGCTCTCCAACCACCAATCATGAAATGTATTGGATTTACATCAAGGCTCTTTCGCAGATACCTGGCCAACTCCAATGACACACCTGCTCCTGAACTGTGTGCATAGAAAGCACAGGGTACCGTTAGCAGTGGCTCCATGATTTCGGTGAGCTTTGCTACTAGTGCATTTACATCATCAAATGGTTTCTCATCACCTCTTTCCTCTCTTCCGGGGAACTGAATAGCACAGACTTCAATGTCCTCTGGTAGATACTCGTGCCAGGTACCAAAAATTGATGCTCCGCCTGCAAAATATGGAAGGCAGAATAATCGCAGCCTTGGATTGTCAACTTTCTTGGTGCGAATTATCCATTTGTCTAATTCACTTTTGGATTCTCCACCTTCGCCTTCTGTGCCTCCAGCACCTGTTAACTCCTCTAGAATCTGTTCCGTCATTTCCTCCATAGATGGACCTCGCATGATTCTCATCATTGAGTAATCAATGCTTATGTTACTCTGTATCCAGTTTCTAATCTGGTTTGCCATAAGCGAATCCAACCCATATTTTGTAACAGGCTCAATGATATCTAGTTTGTTTGCGGTAGTTCCTAACACTCTAGCAAACGTTTCTTTCAATTGATCCAGTAACATATCCACCTGCTCAGCGGGTTTTGCATCGAGTAAAGAGTTTTTCAACATTCCATCTCCCGTACCAGCTCCTCCCGCTCCTCCGAGTTCCTTTTCTCTAACCAGATGTGCAAATCTGCTAGACTTCGCTGAATGAGGGAAGAATTCTCCAATCATTTCCCAATCCGAATCTGTGGCAACTCGGTTTATCGGATTGTTCAATAACATCTGCTCAAGCACACCCAGCGCCTGGCCGATATTAAACGCTTTCCAGCCTTGCTTGTACAACAATCCACCTACATTTCCACTCCTTGCCACGAATCCAACGTCTCCAATTACTCCCCAATTTATTGTCATTGCAGGTAGCCCTTGTGCTCTCCGCCACCCGGAGAAGTTATCCAAAAAGCTATTTGCACCAACATAACTCACCTGTCCTGGATTTCCATATACCGCCGATATAGACGAATAGCTTACAAAATGATCCAAGCTCATATTCTTCGTCTTTTCATGAAGAATCCAGCATCCTACCGCCTTAGGAATGAACACATTCATATATCGCTTATGATCAATTTCGGGTATACTACCATCGTCCAGAACCATAGCAGCATGCTGAATACCTTTAAGTGGGGGCATAATGTCTTTGATCTTCTTAAACACTCTATCCATGTCTTTTTTATCACTCACACTTCCTTTGGCGAGCATTACCTTAACTCCTTTGGCTTTTATTCTTGCCACGACTGCTGCTTCCTCAGGCGTTTTGGTTCCGCTTCTGCTAAGGAGAACAAGGTTTTCACACCCTTTAGTTGTCATCCATTCAGCTACAGCCAATCCAAATCCTGAAGCTCCACCGGTAATAAGGTAAGTTCCATCTTTTTTGAAAGTAATTTCTTCAGGTGGAGCCACTTCAACGTTACCCTCCACAGAAACGATCACTTTCCCAATATGTCTCGCACCACCCATGTATTGAAATGCATCTGCCAATTTCGCGATTGGGAATACTTTCACGGGATGCGGTGGGAACTTCTCTTTCACAAAATAATCTATCGATTCCTGAAATAAGCTTCCACCAAATTCTCTTTTTTGCTCAAACAAGCGATCCACATCTACTCCAAAATAACTCAAGTTATTGCCAAAAGGTTGCAGACCCAGCTTACTATTTCTATAAATATCCGTTTTGCCTATCTCTACAAATCTGCCATAAGGTGCAAGGCAATTAACGCTTTTGAAAATAGCCTCTCCTGATAGTGAATTCAATACAACATCTACTCCACGGCCATCAGTCTTCTCCATCAATTCATCCGCAAAAGCGAGTGTTCGAGAATTCATTATGTTTTCAGGCTTCACGCCAATACTCTCAATATATTTTCGTTTCTCTGTTGTACTTACGGTTGCATATACCTCAGCTCCAATCGCATTTGCGATATGAATTGCAGCAATTCCAACTCCACCTGCAGCTGCATGAATTAAAACAGTTTCACCTTTTTGAAGGCGACAGTGATATACCAACGAGAAATATGCAGTTGTGTAAACTACCGGAAGACTTGCGGCTTCATTCCAGTCAATGTTTTTCGGTTTTTCAACTACATGAACGGCCTTTGGATAAGCATAGCCACCCAAACAAGCTGGAGCGGTTGCCATAACCTTATCACCAACCTTCAGGTTCTTTGTGTTCTTGCCCAACGCAGAAACTACACCTGCACATTCTAATCCAAACGTTCTACCAAAGAGACCACCTTCTACAGCCGCGTCTGAAAGCAATCCCATAGCGATCATGATATCCCTAAAATTCAGAGCCGATGCTTTTACTTGAATTTCAACTTCATCAGCTGCTGGTTTGCGGCGTTCAGTTTCACGTACCACGATATTATCAAGCACTCCGTACTCAGAAATAGTTGCTGTGTAAGGAGAGCCTTCTGCAAGTACAGTTTTGTACGATTGCTGCCTTATATTATCAGAAGAGATTCGTTCCAATATATTCACATATCTTCTTCTGCCCCTAAAAGCAAGCTCATCAACTCGACCCTCCGCGAATAATTCGTCTACGAATACTTCAATTTCCTCCTTTTTAACGGAAGAGCTGAAGTCTACCAATGTGGTAGGGTAATTTGGAAATTCGTTAACGACAACCCTGGCGACACCACGTAATCCCGTTTGAGAGAGGTTTATTTGTTCGGGCGTTCCTCCAACGATTTGGGTTCCGCTAGACAGCACCCATAGCTTAGGATTGACCTTGTATTGAGTGTCGTTCAATTTTCGCATGATGTTCATCATAGCAACCGACCCTACACTTTCTGCATCCTCAATAACCTTGGCATTGAGCTTCTCATTCTCCGGTAAATCCATGCCCCAAGCAAAGATTAGTCCTTCAAAATTGTTCTTTGCAGAAACATAATCCAGTACCTCATTGGCATCTTCTTGCGACATCGGGTCAATGGAAATTTCATTCTCCCCAACTTGCTTATAAGACTTTCCCTTTTGAACTACAATGCAGTTCTTATTTAATCCTGAAAGTTGTTTTATAATTTTTTTTGCAACTCCCTTATCATCTGCGAATACGAGCCAATCCGTTTCTGCAGTCTTCGCCTCATTGACCTTTACCTCATCCGATAAGTCAAGCTTTTCAGCTCGAGCTAAGATTGTGTTCTGACAGGAGAAATTGTTTTTCTTAAAATCCGAGTAATATGCCACATCCGTGTAACCATTTCTCTCAAGAACAACCTTCCATTTTTCGGGCGGCATCGTTGCATGATCAGTTCTGAATTCTGTATCCTCATACAACCACCATCCTTCTGTCATTCCAAATATGAAGTCCAAATACACAGGTGAATTGGTAACTTCCAGCATGCACAATACGCCTTCCGAAGCCAACAGTTTCTGTGCATTACCTAGAGAGATTCCAAGATTTCTGGTAGCGTGGATGACATCAGAAGCAATGATAATATCAAATGAATGTAAATCAAATCCTTGATCAGCTGGATCCTCCTCAATATCCATTATTCGATATTGAACAAAGGGATATTTAGCAAAGCGCTGTTGTGCTTTTAACAAAAACATATGCGATAGGTCTGTGTATACGTATTCCGTCCTGTCCGCAGGGAGCATTGGAAGAATAGCTTGTGTCATTCCACCTGTTCCTGCTCCAATTTCCAATATTCGTACCGTTTGCGCCTCAGGTAACCCCTTTATGAGTTCCGCAACGGCTCTTGCAGTAATGTCATTGTACTTCTTAAAGGCAAAGCCCTCAACGTAGTAGCTTACAATTGCGTCCCACTTGTCTTCCGGAAAGATCAATTGTATCGGATCTACTGTTCCCTGAAGCACGCCTTTTATATGTGGACCGCATCTACCCAACAATCCCGTTTCATGAAGAAATTGCGGATACTTTCTTCCCAAGTCATACATCCACCTGTTGACATTTCTGTTGGATGGCTCAATTTTGACTTTATAATGTCCATCCATTCCCGACAGGATTCCCGCAGTTTTTAACAGCTTGAACATGTGATGAAACAATCTTGTATGATCTGGAACCACGTCCAAGCTCTCGATGAGGTTTTCAACATCCAGCTTGGTACCGACATCCATGGGCTGCCCCATTTCTCGAAGCGCATTACATATGTAACTCATGGTCAGGTCGTACTGCTCCGGTTCATAATTTTCATAGTATTCTTTCTGCTCCGGTCTGGCAATAACTTCCTTAATGGTCTCCGCGATTTCCTTTTTAATAGCTTTAGGAGAAGCGATGTATTTACCTGGATTTCTGAATTTGTCCTGATCCGATCTGGATTTCATTTTCCAGTTGTACTCATAAAACCACTGGTCTTGCTCTCCAGCTTGTTCACCTCGTGACCCTTTTAAATATTGGGACATGAATCCGTGAAATTCAGCTACCAGACTGCCGTCTGCATTGAAGATCCAAAGCTCACCCAAAGCGTACTCATCTGTCCATTCTCTTAGCCTTCCATGAACATATAGCTTAAACGAATTAACATCGTTATACCACTTAATCTTATCGATATGTCTCGGAACGTACACACCCATCTTCTTATTCACGTCTTCACGCTCGTTGAAGATGCCAAATACTGTTTGAAAGCAACTGTCCAATACACCTGGGTGTATGTTAAACTGAAAGAATTCCGGACGAATACTCTCATGAACTTCGATCTCACTCAAAGATTCCCAGTTTCCATCGCTGCGCCACAGCTTTTTAATTGCTCTAAAAGTAGGGCCCAGATACAGGCCGCTCTCCAACAGCTCATCATGCATTGGCTTTACCGGAACAGGGATAGTGATTCTCTTTTTCACATCTTCCAGATCAACTGGTATGGGCACAAATTTATTTCCAACATGGTTTATCTTCCCATTTGAGCACATTGTCCATTGTGCATCCGCGGTTTTAGGCCTGGTATAAATAAAATAATCGCCTCCATCATGTGATATATCCATTTGAATGTGCGGTGGTTCACCACTATCAGGAAGAAACAATGCGCTATCAAAGTTTACGTCTTCGATAAACTCAAACTTATCACCAAATGAAGCTCTCGCCGCGCCAATTACCAGATCTACATGACCTGCACCAGGAAAAACAATAGGTCCCTGAACTTTATGGTCACCGATGTAAGGATATGTACGCTGATCAAGGTCTACATCCCAAATAATGTTGCTATCCTCTCTTGCAGAAACAGTTTTTCTTTTCAAGTGAGGATGGTCAAATTGAATTGCCCCAAGTCTTTGTCGTTTCCCCTCAGTACTCTCAATCCAATATGAATCTTTTTGCCATGGATAACGAGGCAGGTTCACCCAGCCATTGTCATCACCATAAAATAATTTCCAATCGATCTTGCAACCCCAAGCGTGGAGCATGCCTACTGAAGATAAAAAGGTTCTCTTTTCATCTTCCTTTCTTCTCAACGACGGAATAACCAATCCTTTGACCTTCTTTTCGGTGAGTAAGTCTTCTACTCCTATGGCATGAACAGGATGAGGTCCCAATTCAATAAAAGTGTCAAATCCATCTTCAATTTGAGCAGCTATTGCACCGGTAAAATATACAGGCTCTCTCACATTCCTAAACCAATACTCTGGCGTAAGCTTCTTTCCCTGCACAATTTTCCCTTCAACGGTAGAATAGAAAGGAATTTTTGTTGAAGCAGTTTTGAATTTCCCAAGTGATTTGAGCAACTCTGCTTTCAAAGGCTCCATATGGTGACTGTGAAATGGAACATTCACCATCAACAGTTTATTAAATACATCCTTTTCCGTTAACTCCTCTGATATCTTCTCAATAACATCGGTATCTCCTGAAAGGGCTACCATTTGCGGACCGTTAACTGCACCAATGGACACCTTGTCTTCCAGTCCTTTGATAATTTTTTTCGCCTCTTCATTCGAAACGCCTACCGCCAACATTCGCCCCTTATCAGTTGCCTTAAACTGGACCCTACTTCTATGGAAAATGAGCAGAACTGCTTGATCTAACGTGAGTGCTCCGGAAGCATAACCCGCCGCAACTTCTCCAATACTATGCCCAACAACCGCACCTGGCTCGATGCCCATCGCCTTCCACATTTCATACAAGGCAATCTGAATTGCGAAAATGGCAGGCTGTGCAATATTGGTATCACTAATGCGAGAAGTTTTCTCGGTCTTCTTCAATTCCTTGATCAGGGACCAATCAGCATGCCTAGAAAGCATACCGTCCAATTTCTCTATCCACTCTCTAAATAAGGGTTCAGTTCCGAGCAACTGTCGCCCCATTCCCCACCATTGTGGGCCTTGTCCGGAGAAGATGAAAACGATTTTATCCTTAGGTTCATTAACTCTGCCCTCAGATATTTCCGTAAGGGATTCTCCGTCTAAATATATTTTAAGGCTCTTTGCTAGCTCTTTTTTAGACTCTGCAACGATAGACAGGCGAATGTCATGATGTGATTGACGGATGGCGGTATAGGCACAAATATCACTGAAGCTCGCCTTGTTTTTTTTGTCTTTTAGGAATACTATGAAATTTGCGGCTAATGATTGCAGCGCGTCGGTACTCTTAGCCGAAACAGTACATACCTGTAAACCTTCCTTGCTATTTGGTTCGCGAACTGTACTCTTATGGTCCGATAATACAACATGAGCGTTTGATCCTCCAAATCCGAAGGAGTTCACACCTCCATATCTTGTATCGCCGTTCTTACTTGGCCATTTCAATGCTTCAGTTGGCACTTTAAGCTTCAATTCATCAAAAGCAATATTGGGATTGCCCTTCTCAAAATGAATATTAGGTGGAATAATTCCTTTTTGTAATGCCAGTGCCAGTTTAGAGAGGCCGGCAATACCAGAAGCCGGTTCAAGGTGTCCGATATTAGACTTTACCGAACCGATATAGCAATTGTCCTTTCTATTCTTACCAATAACTTTTCCTATAGAGTTACTTTCAATAGGGTCTCCAACGA
>NVRZ01000106.1 GCA_002401055.1 Bacteroidota bacterium | reverse complement strand
TTGCGGGATCGTCTAATGGTAGGACTCCAGATTTTGGATCTGGCTATCGGGGTTCGAATCCCTGTCCCGCAGCTACGAATTCACCTCTTGACAAGGGTTTTTGATTGCTTTATACTCTTTAGTATAGTAAAGTACTTTAGTAAGATAAGGCAATTTATGGAAAACTGGGATAACAAAACAACGAAAGAGTTGCTGAAAGCGATTCTCTCTTTAAGAACGGAAAACGAAGCAAAGCGTTTTCTGCGCGACCTCCTCACGGAGCAAGAGATCATTGAGTTTGCCAAGAGAGTATGGTTTTCCAATGGTATTCATCATCACTATTCATCTTCCAAAATGGAGCCGGATTTCTCTAAGGAGTATTTTGCGGAATTGGTAAATAATTCTGATGAGAGGCTCCTTCCAGTTCAGGAAGGTGAATCAGTTGAAATTCTTATTGAGAATATAAGTGCAATTCTCTTTGACCCGAAAAGAGATCCAAAAAGGGTTAATAAAAACGCTGATGCTGATCCAGTCGCAAATTCAGCAAATAATTATTACGAAAATGTTACTCAAGCTGAAGTGGAAGCTTTCTACGATAAGATGAAAGTCAAAGGCGAGAAGCATCCAATTTCCTATGGTTTGAATTCGAAACTCATCAAAACAGATGAAGGTATTGTAGAGCAAGTGTGGAAAGTTGGAGGTATGTACTCGAATGCGATTACTGAAATAGTTTCATGGCTCAAAAAGGCAAGTGAAGTAACGGAAAACGCCAATCAGAAGAAGGCAATAGATCTTCTTACAGAATATTACGAAACAGGTGATCTTGCCACATTTGATGCGTACAATATAGCCTGGGTACAAGACACCGCCTCAAGAGTTGATGTAATAAATGGCTTTATTGAAGTTTATGGAGATGCTATTGGATATCGTGGAGCTTATGAATCGGTGCTCTCTATAAAGGATATGGAAGCTTCCAAGAGAATTGCAGCAATAAGTGATGAGGCTCAATGGTTTGAAGATAATTCCACCATTCTTGACGAACACAAGAAGGCAGAAGTTGTTGGAATCTCCGCCAAGGTGATAACCGTAGTCACCGAGAGTGGTGATGCAAGCCCCTCTACTCCGATAGGGATTAATCTGCCAAACGCCAATTGGATCAGGTCTGAGTATGGTTCCAAATCTGTTAATATTGGAAATATAGTTGAGGCGTACAATAGCTCTAAAAAGGAAGGTGGGGCACTTGAGGAATTTGCTTTTTCGGAAGAGGAAATTGAAAGAGCTAAGACGTGGAGCGCTCTTGCGGGTAATTTGCATACTGATATGCACGAAGTTATTGGACATGCATCAGGTGTTATAAATGAAGGTATTGGTACTCCTAAGGAAACATTGAAGAGCTATGCCTCTACACTTGAAGAAGCGAGGGCGGATCTAGTTGCATTGTACTTTTTGTTGGACCCCAAAATGCTTGAATTAGGCATAATGACCACGCTTGATGTGGGCAAAACAGAATATGATGGATATATTAAAAACGGAATGCTCGTTCAGCTTGTTAGAATTAAGCTGGGAGATGTCTTGGAAGAGGCACATATGAGAAACCGTCAGTTGGTTGCAAAGTGGTCCTATGAGCGAGGTGCAGAGGATAAAGTAATTGAGAAGGTGGTTAAAGAGGGAAAAACATACTACGTTGTGAGAGATTATGAGAAGCTGAGAGTTATCTTTGGAGAATTATTGAAGGAGATTCAACGAATTAAATCTGAAGGTGATTATGAGGCGGGTAAAGCTTTGGTAGAGAATTATGGAGTGCAAATAGATCCTGTTATTCATAAGGAAATATTGGATAGGTTTGAGAAACTCAACGTCGCACCATATTCCGGTTTTATAAACCCAGTACTCAAGCCCATTATGGAAAATGGCGAAATAATTGATGTAGTGGTTGAATATCCGGATGACTTTCAAGAGCAAATGCTGCACTATGCGAAAGACTATTCATTTCTGCCAACATATAACGAATAATGAAAGAGGTCGTAATTATATCAGCTGTAAGAACACCTATTGGGAGTTTTGGAGGTGCACTGAGCAGTATATCAGCGACTAAATTAGGCGCGACTGCAATTAAGGCTGCAGTGAAAAGAGCTGGGATAAGTTCAGATCAGGTAGGCGAGGTGTACATGGGTAATGTATTACAAGCCGGGGTGGGCCAAGCACCTGCGCGACAAGCGGCTATCTTAGCGGGTATTCCAGATACCGTACCAGCGACAACTGTTAATAAGGTCTGTGCTTCAGGAATGAAATCTATTATGCTGGCAGCGCAATCGATTGCCTTGGGCGACAATGAAATTGTTGTTGCAGGTGGTATGGAGAACATGTCGAATGTTCCATATTACTTAGCAAAAGCCAGAACAGGTTACAGATTAGGTGACGGAGCAATTATAGATGGACTTGTATTTGATGGTTTAACAGATGTGTATAGTGGTGAGCATATGGGAAATGCTGCGGAATTATGCGCTAGAGAGCGTAATATTTCTCGTGAAGATCAGGATGCCTTTGCCATTCAATCCTACGAGCGATCTGGTACAGCTTGGGAAGCTGGAAAATACAGCGATGAAGTTGTGCCAGTAGAAGTTCCTCAGCGAAGAGGTGACCCTGTTGTGGTAAGCGAAGATGAAGAGTACAAGAATGTGAAAATGGAGAAGATCCCGAATCTGAAACCAGTTTTTCAAAAGGAAGGAACAGTTACTGCGGCCAATGCATCTACTATAAATGATGGCGCTGCTGCCTTGGTGCTGATGTCGGCTGATAAAGCCAAGGAGCTAGGATTAACACCAATCGCTAAAATTAGATCCTACGCTGATGCTGCTCATCAACCAGAATGGTTTACTACGGCACCTTCAAAAGCGCTTCCAAAAGCAGTTGAGAAAGCAGGACTTTCTTTGGAGGATATCGAATATTTTGAGCTCAATGAAGCATTTGCCGTTGTTGGATTGGTGAATTGTCAGGAAATGAATTTGGACAATGAGAAGGTTAACGTCAATGGTGGGGCGGTATCGCTTGGACATCCTCTCGGATGCTCTGGAGCGAGGATAATTGTGACGCTGATCAATGTGCTCAAGCAGAACAATGCCAAATTGGGCGCTGCGGGCATTTGCAACGGAGGTGGAGGAGCCTCAGCTATGGTCATAGAAACTCTTTGATCAATTCTGCCGTATTAAAGGACTTCATGTAATATCTATTTAATCCTTAATTATGGATTACGGAAAATGTAATTTATCCATTGTTCCCGGTCGATCCGAACCATCTGATAGGGCTGAGCTTGTGACGCAGATTCTATTCGGAGAGGACTTTGAAATAGTAGATGAAAACAAGCGTTGGTATCATATTAAGCTTATAGCCGATAGTTATGATTGCTGGGTTGATAAAATGCAAGTCGTATTGATGGAGAGGTCTGCGAATGAAGGCGCAAGCGCTTTTGTTTCGGGTATAGATGGAGAGGCCGTGGATATGAAGGGGTCAAAAACAAGAATTCCTTTTGGTTCAGTGTTGCCAAGTTATGAAGAAGGCTCTTTTTTAATTGATGACGTTGAATACACTTTTACAGGTGATGTAATACTAAGCGGTGAAGCTAGCACTGACAATTTACAAGTGTTGGCTGATAGGTTATTGAATACCCCATATCTCTGGGGTGGAAGAACGTCATACGGTATCGATTGTTCCGGATATACGCAGACTATATTTCGGTTGGCTGGAGTAGCCCTCCCACGTGATAGCGGTGATCAAGCAATTTTTGGTGAGGAAATTGAGCATGTGGAAGAGAGCCGAAACTCTGATCTCGCCTTTTTTGAAAACGAAAAGAGTAAAATCATGCATGTTGGCATAATCCGATTGGATGAAGATAACAATCGCCATATTATCCATGCATCTGGAAAAGTACGTGTTGATTCCCTTGATGAAAAGGGTATTTACGATAAAGAAACAGGCACCTATACGCATAGAATCTCTCACATTTCTCGTTACTTCTAGGTTCATTGCCTGCTAAAAATCCGCTTTAGGGTGAAAGTATGGGCTTAAGCCAAAAAGTCAGGCGTTTTTATCTCTGATAACTGTCATTATTGCTCAATTATACTCTTGGCAAAGCATTTGATGTTATGCTATTGAATATAATTGCTACAATATGAACTTTAACAATTTTACAATTAGATCGCAGGAGGTTATCCAAAAGGCACAAGAAATTGCCCTTGGAATGAAGCATCAGTCAATTGAGAATGCACATTTACTGAGAGCTATTTTGACTATTGATGACAACGTAACGCCCTTCCTGTTCAAGAAACTCAATGTTGGCTTGGAAATTTTCGGGAAGGCACTAGAGAAAATTGTTGAGTCTTTTGCAAAAGTGGAAGGTGGCAATCAGTTTTTATCTCAGAAAGCAAATGAGTCTATAATAAAGGCTGCAGCGATTGCCAAAAAAATGGGTGATGAATTTGTATCGATTGAGCATCTCTTACTTGGAATTTTGTCGTCTTCTGATGAAGCTGCGCAGCTAATGAAGGACAATGCGGTAACAGAAAAAGATTTAAAAAAGGCTATTGTGGATTTGAGAAAGGGATCAAAAGTGACCAGTCAAACAACAGAGGAGACGTATAACTCACTTGCCAAATACGCTATCAATCTCAATGAGATGGCACAAAATGGGAAGCTAGATCCGGTTATAGGGAGGGATGATGAGATCAGGAGGGTTCTTCAAATTCTATCGCGTAGAACGAAGAACAATCCGATATTGATCGGCGAACCTGGTGTGGGCAAGACAGCAATCGCTGAAGGCCTTGCTCAAAGAATTATAAATGGAGATATTCCAGAAAATCTTAAAACAAAGCAGATATATTCTTTAGATATGGCCGCGTTGGTGGCTGGAGCCAAATTTAAGGGTGAATTTGAGGAGCGGTTAAAATCGGTTGTTAAGGAGGTAATAGCTGCCGAGGGGGAAATTGTACTCTTTATTGATGAAATACATACACTTGTCGGTGCCGGAGGTGGAGAGGGAGCGATGGATGCTGCGAATATTCTGAAACCTGCTTTGGCAAAGGGAGAGTTAAAGGCGATTGGAGCAACCACTCTCGACGAATACCAAAAGTATATTGAAAAGGACAAGGCCCTAGAGCGTAGGTTTCAAAAGGTCATAATTGACGAACCAAGCATTCCTGATGCTATATCTATATTGAGGGGTTTAAAAGAAAAATATGAAACGCACCACAAGGTGAGGATCAAGGATGAGGCGATCATAGCAGCGGTGGAGCTTTCACAACGGTATATTTCAGATAGATTCCTTCCAGATAAGGCAATTGACTTGATGGACGAATCGGCCTCAAAACTGAGACTGGAAATAAACTCAATGCCAGAAGAATTGGATGAGGTAGAGCGAAAAATTAGACAACTGGAGATTGAGCGAGAGGCAATTAAAAGAGAGAAAGACAAGAAAAAATTGAGTGCGCTCGCAGAGCAGATTGCCAATTTAAGTGACGAGCGAATTGCTTTGAAGGCGAAGTGGGAAGCAGAGAAAGAAGTAGTGGAGGGAATTCAAAATGCTAAGGAGGCCATTGAGCAATTCAAATTCGAGGCTGAGCAAGCGGAAAGAGAAGGAAATTTTGAAAAAGTTGCTGAGCTGCGTTATGGTAAGATTATTGAGCAAGAGGAGAGTCTGAAGAAATATGGGGAGCTACTTACGCAAATGCAAGAGGATGACTCTCAAATGATCAAGGAAGAAGTATATGCGGAAGATATAGCGGATGTTGTTTCTAAATGGACGGGCATTCCTGTATCCAAAATGCTTCAAGGTGAAAGGGAGAAGTTGCTTTTGCTGGAGGATGAATTGCATAAAAGGGTGGTGGGCCAGGATGAAGCAATTGTTGCTATTTCTGATGCCGTGCGAAGAAGCAAGGCTGGTTTGCAAGACGACAATCGTCCAATAGGGTCATTCTTGTTTTTAGGACCTACCGGGGTTGGCAAGACTGAGTTGGCCAAGGCATTGGGTGAGTTTATGTTTAGCTCCGAAAACAATGTTACAAGAATTGACATGAGCGAATATCAGGAAAAGCACTCCGTTTCTCGATTGGTGGGAGCGCCACCTGGATACGTTGGATATGATGAAGGCGGTCAACTTACGGAAGCAGTGAGAAGAAAGCCTTATTCAATTATTCTTTTGGATGAGATTGAAAAGGCACATCCGGATGTATTCAATATTTTATTACAAGTTCTAGATGAGGGCAGGCTTACCGACAATAAAGGAAGAACAGCTGATTTCAAAAATTCAATAATCATTATGACTTCCAATTTGGGTTCTCATATTATTCAAGAGAACTTCGATAAAATGCACGGCGAAAATCGTGAAAAGGTATTGGACAAAACAAAAGCAGAGGTCAATGAGCTCCTCAGGCAAACGATCAGGCCTGAATTCTTGAATAGAATTGATGAGACTATAATGTTCTCACCGCTTACCAAGAAGCATGTAGCTAAAATCGTGAATATTCAATTCCGAAAAGTGGTTGAACAGATGTCGAAGCAAAAAATTAATTTGACCGCCTCCAAGGAAGCTTTAGAGTGGTTGGCGGAAATGGGATACGATCCGCAGTTCGGCGCCAGACCAGTGAAGAGAATTATTCAGAAACATGTTCTTAATGAGCTGTCAAAACAGATTTTGGCTGGTAAGTTGGAGAGTAATACCAATCTGGTATTAGACGTATTCGACGATAAGTTCGTTATTCGGAAGCCCATCAGTGAGGAGGAGAAGGTGCAGATGAACTAATCTGGTATCACGGGATGTTCCGTCCAGCCGGATGACATCCGGCTGTATAGGGTTTCCATATTGCGGGATAACATCCCGCGGAACATCCCGCGGGACTTTGAATTCGTATATTTGATACATCCCCAGTATCAAAAGAATTCCGTGGCTAAAAAACTTCGAAAAACCGAAAATTGTTCCAATTGTGGTCACACATTAAGTGAGGACAGCTATTGTTCTTCGTGCGGCCAACAGAATACCGACAACAGTGTATCGTTATGGATATTAATAAAGGATTTTATTGATGACTACTTTTCATTTGATTCAAGACTGTTCAAGAGCATCGTTCCCTTACTCTTCAAACCGGGATTCCTAACCAAGGAATTCAATACTGGTAAGCGAGTAAAGTTTATTCCACCCTTGCGGATGTATTTTATCATCAGCCTGGTCTTTTTCTTGATCCCAAAAGCTGAGGACCCCAAAGAGAAGAGTGTAATTTCGGTCGATTCCACTTCAGTCAACTCAAAAGAAGATCAATCCGGTGAAATTATGGAGAAGGCAGATGAATCCAGCCTCAATGTAAGCACCAATAATGAGACCAAAGGAGTGAATTTCAATATCGCTGATTTTGATTCTACTCGCCTTTCGGAAAAACACTACGTGGACAGTATTGCCAATATGGTAGTCGATTCACTTGGAATGGAGAAGAATAGTTTTTGGGGCAAGCTTTTCCATAGAGGAATAGAAAGGGTCCTGATATTATACGATGACGGAGGGAAAAAATTCAATGAAGCGTTGATGGACAACATCCCTACAATGATGTTTTTCTTACTGCCAATATTCGCGTTGTTTATTAAGCTCTTCCATTTCCGGAGAAAACTTCTCTACGTGCACTGTGTTATTTTTTCACTCCATTTCCATGCCTTCGCTTTTCTTGTACTGCTCTTTTTTAATCTGATAGAGTTGACGTTTTTTACGCACGCTTGGTTTGATGGAATCGGTATATTCCTAATATGTACTTATCTTATTCTGGCCATAAAAAATGTGTATGAGCAGTCTTATACTCGAGTACTTCTGAAGTTTTTTGGGCTGGCTATTTTATATTCGTTCACCCTGGGGTTCTTCTTTGTGGTGACGGTTTTAGCAACCTTACTTTATTAGTAGAAGAACCACGTTCTCAATATGGGTGGTATGAGGAAACATATCTACTGCCTGGGATTTGTCCACTTTATATTTGTCTGACAATAATTCTAGATCCCTCGCTTGGGTAGCAGAGTTACAGCTAACGTAGACAATCTTAGCCGGTGCGATTTCTAGAATCCTAGCCACTACGTCTTTATGCATCCCGGGTCTGGGTGGATCTGTAATTATTACATCCGGCTTGCCATGCTTTTTGACAAATTCTTCGGTAAGCAGGTCCTTAATGTCACCTGCGAAATAGGAGGTATTCTTTATTTTATTCAGTTTTGAATTTGTCTTTGCATCTTCAATTGACTCAGGTACATACTCCAGTCCGACAACCTCTTTCACCTTAGACGCAATATGATTGGCTATGCTGCCACTGCCAGTGTACAGGTCATATACGAGCTCGTCGCCCTTGAATTTGGCGAAATTCAATACAGTTTTGAATAAATTTTCTGCCTGTTCTGTGTTTGTTTGGAAGAAGGTCTTTGGCCCAATTTTGAATTGCAGGTCACCGATTTTTTCAGTGATGTGATCTGGCCCAATGTGCGATTTAACTTCCAGATCTGTGATGGTATCGTTTTTCTTGTGATTGATTACGTACATCAAAGAAGTTATTTCTTCAAACTTCTCTTTGAGGTGGTCGAGCAATCCGAAGATTCCAGTTTTATAGTCTGTGAAAAATGAAATAACCACCATGATCTCACCGGTTGAGGTTGTACGAATGATCATATTTCTCAGCAGACCTTTTTGCTTTCGTAAATCAAAGAACGCAAGTTTGTTTTCCTCTACGTAAGCCTTAGTAGCCAACCTTATGGCATTTGATGGATCACGTTGAAGGTGGCATTTTTCTATGTGTAAGACCTTGTCAAATCTTCCAGGAACATGAAAGCCTAAAGCATTTCGATTGTCAAAGCTTTCATCTGACTCAATTTGTTCTTGTGTTAACCATTCTTTGTTAGAGAAGGTAAATTCCAACTTGTTTCTGTAGAAAGTAGTCTCGGAAGAGGGAAGGATAGCTTCAATTTCTGGTAATTCAACTTTGGCAATTCGTTTAAGCGAATCCTCTACAGTTCTTTGCTTGTTCGATAGTTGATCTTCGTAACTAATGAATTGCCATTTACAGCCTCCACAAACTCCAAAGTGATCACAAAATGGTTCTACTCTTTTTTCTGAATATTTATGAAACTTAGTCACCCTTCCCTCCATGTAGCTTTTACGCTTCTTGGTTACTTGAACATCTACAATATCACCAGGCACAGTTTGGGGTACAAACA
>NVRZ01000105.1 GCA_002401055.1 Bacteroidota bacterium | reverse complement strand
AGCCATTAGCATCTGTAATAACTACTATATATGTTCCAGGCGCCAATCCCGTTGCCATAGCACTGGTTTGCGCGTTTCCGTCATCCCATAAATAGGTATAACCTGAAGTTCCGCCGGTAGGCGATGCGGTTGCTGTACCATCATTTGCTCCCGAAGTGGTTTCACTGGTGGCTGTAATTGAGGCATCCAAAACCGCAGGATCACTTACGGTAACCGAGGCTGTAGCCGTAGTAGAAGCACCGTCAATAATCATAACCGAGTAATTACCCGCACACAAGCCTGTAGCTGTTACATTGGTTTGAGAGGCCGGGTCATTCCAGCTATAAGTAAAAGGCGCTGCACCGTTCGACTCTACAGCTGTTGCAGTACCATCGCAATCTCCATTACAGCTCGCACTTACAGATGTAGTCGTTAACTGTACTCCTGTTACGAGGCAGGTAGTTGTGTCAAGTTCACAGTATCGGGCAAAGAATTCCTGATAATATTCGTTGGCAATATCCGCCCGATGAATGAATACAGTGTTCTCATCATTTTTGGTTTCGGCAGCTGTCGACCAGTTATGCGAGCCTGTTAATACAAATGGGTCAGAAGTAGTATCAGCCCGATCGATGATCGCGTACTTATGATGCATGTCGTATGTTACTCCCTGATGTGAGAGTAGGGGAACACCTTCACCTGTTAGGAAAGTGTATTCTTCACCTTGGTCTCCTATACTCTCCATGATCCCTTTCACATTGCCAAATAATACATGGGCATCTCTTACCGCCGTTCCCAATTCGTTTTTAGTAAAAGACAATAGGGCAAATTCCAGGCTTGTACTCGCCGACTCAATAGCCGCTTCGATCTTACTAGTTGTAAGATCCGAAGGCGAAAAATATACTTCAACAGCTGATCCTCCAACCATGAATTCATGAGGAGTATTGTCTGTTTTATCCGCTCCAAATTTTGCATTCCCTGCATTTGGCATAGCTCCTGTATCACCAAACATTTCTTCAAATTCCAGGGTAAACGCCTTTGCAACGGATTGATCCTGAATGAGTAGCATGTTGTTGTAGTCATCATACAAGTTGTTGGTGGTCCAGTTAGTGGAACCAGTAAGCACCCATGAGTTGTTTACATCATCTCGGTCTACAATAATGAACTTATTGTGCATTATCGCATCCGTGTTACCCTTATGCAAACCTATTCCCGCATCAAGGCTAGTCAACGCCGAGTTGAGAGTAGATAAGGTGCTTACATATCTTACGGTTACTCCATTATTGAACGCATTGTTAATAGCAGTTACAATATTCAGGTTGTTGCAATTGTACACGCAAATATCAAGTGTTGTTGTGGCCTTGTTGATGTAGGCGATAATTGTATCTGGGAAATCTGCTATATAAGTTGCATTGGTTCCTGTCGACACGCCATTTTCAACCGTATTGTTGAAGTATGCAATTATCTGTCCCGTAGAGTTAGACTCGGTAGAGATTAGCTTCGTGTTCGAGAATGCAGTATCCGAGCCTGATACGGAATACGCTTGAACATAATAGAAAGTAGCAGCAGTTAAGCCGGTTAACGAAATCGTATGCGCGGCTACCATAGTTGGATCATTTACTTCACCTATTTCAAAGGCATTTGTAAGTCCATATTTGATGGTACTGGATGCAGTTGCATTGGTAATCCAGGATAAATCCACACTTGAAGTTGTGATATTGGATACACTCAGGGCCGATGTAAGAAACAGAGGAGATCCAAGCACAATATCATTTACATCTCTTGGCAATAATTGGTAGGTTGTAAAAAACTGAGAAGCAAGCGCAACAATGGTCACAGGAGCCACAGGTATTAGCGTTCCCACCAAATCAGAATTGTTGTTAATTCGAACTTCACCGTTTTGACCACTTGCCGTAAATACATAGTTGGTACTACCGGAAAAAGTACTCCCTCCATTTGCAAATACCGCGTTGTCTACTTGCACCAGTTCAGATTCATTTGTTTCGTCCTGTTGATTGGGCGTTACTATTAGTGGAGTAGGTGAGGCATTTCCAGTTGAGTTAATCGTCACACTTGTTATGGGATCAACTTCCAAAAGTTCGTTGTAGCTTTTTAAAGTACCAGTTACAGTGATGCTATCACCACGATTTGGGTTAAAGCCAACGGAACCTGTCCCCGGGTAACATGCTATTCCTCCAGTTGCATCTTGAATATATCGGATAACACCTAGTTCTGAACCGTTAGTAACAACACCCGTAACGGTAATCGTAGCACCAATTGTAAATGTTCTTGCATCTGCAATGTCCGTTTGGGCAATGCTCATAAAAGGTAAGACCGTGATTGCGAGTAGAGTAGCTATTCTTTTCATAATTGTTCTGAAATTAAATTAATTAGATAGTAATTTTTAGTGATAGTGAATATCTTATGGGCATACCTACAAACACGGAAGCCGATTTAGCATCGAAATCTGAATAATTACCTGGTGTTCTATCACTGTTATTCTGCGCATCTGAGATATAGAAAGTGTTAAATACGTTCAGCAAACTAAAGCGAATATCCATCCTTGACTTAACTAGATTAAAGCCATACCCTGCGTGAAAATCTACGGTGAAGTAGTTAGGAATCAACCATGACTCACGGGGATTGCCGTCTGCATCAGTGTTGTTTGCAGAGCCATCTAAATCAATTGCATTAAAATTGGCATAATGTCTATCAAAATAAGTAAATCTTCCCTTAACATATAATTTACCGTTTTTAAATAGGAGGTCGTTTTTTATTTCATACCTGACACTGAGCCCGTATTGCGACTGGGCAGCATCACCAACATGCACACCTTTTGCATTAAAATATTGTTGATAAATGAGTGTTCCGGCCTCGTCATAAATCTTGATAGTATCGCCAGAATTCCATTTCCAATTACCCAACGAGATTACGCCTTCAATATCAAGACCCTTTAAGGCCTTATAGATGAAATCAACTTCAACTCCCATATGCAGCGCATTAATGCCGTTGATATTTGCGTCATATGATTCATCATCGATTACTACTTTAATTGCGGTTAAAGGCTTGTTTTTCCAGATTGTGTAATAAGCATTGAGGTTGCCTGCAAATTTTGAATGTTTATAACCATACCCTAATTCAAAAGCGATGATTTTTTCATTCTCAATTTCTCGTACGAAAGTATTGTCGAAGCTAATTACATTCCTAAATCGAGGGGCTTTAGAAATATAACCCAGATTGAAAAAAGCATTCATTGACTCAGATAAGTTATAGTTCAAACCACCCTTAACTGTAAATCCTGGTATCCACTTTGTTTTTGTTTCTGCAAATCTGGCCTCCTTAGATTGATTTGTATATGTAGTTGCGTTGAGAATATATCCGTCTGGGCCCTCTTGCTCCCCCCACGGCAGAACAGGATTGTCTACAAACGTAGTGTCTCCCGAAGTAGAAACAGAAGCTGATTTATAAGCAATAATATATTCTGATCCATTGTAAAAAAATATGTCGTCACTATTCACTGCCTGCTCAAAAAGTACCCCATCGATGATTAAATCTTTCCTCCTAAAATAATCGATACGTTTATATCCACTATAGGCTGCCGACACATTCACAAATGCACTTATCAATCCTGCTTTGTATTCTGCTTGGGCAAAACCGCCCATCCACTTCACAATCCCGTCATTGTAATAACCGATTTTATCACCTTCCCTCTTTACAATCGATGAATTGTTCTTATCCCAGGAGTCATATACCACATCACCGCCAAGCAGATCATAAACAATTTTGTAATGAGTACCCTTGTAATACCGTAAGTCAATTCCTCCAGATATCGCCAAACTGTCGTTGAATGCATAATTTAAAGTAGAGATCAAACCATACCACATGTGGTTATTAATGCTGCTTGACAAGTAGGAAGTCGACTGATGCTCGTACTGCCCAAATGTATTTGAAATGTTATTATTGTAGGCTTTTTGATAATCGAGTTGTCCATCTTTAACATCAATCTTGTCCTCGCCCGCATTTCCGGTGCCCCCCCCCCTACCCACTGACAGATATAACATGTTGGACCAGCTGAGTCTACTATTTATGTTCCAAAAATCCTTTAAGCTGAATTGAGGCTTGTGGTAATAGTTGAGTTTTTCATTTACAATCTCATCCTTCCCTAAAATGGTATCACCATTTTGCGCTATGGATAATCTATTTAATTTCCCCCAATTGGGATTGTAATTCAATCCTTTATCCTTAATAGTCAGAGAATTAACCACGCTGCTGTCCATATAGTTTAAAGCTTGCTCTTCACTATAAGTACCAATGGTTTGCTGAAATGAGCGCTGTCCATGTTTTTGAGGCGCACCAAGCGCAGTTAGACTTATTATATGATTACCAATCATCTTCTGAATTTTTCCGAAATAGAAAAATCCTCTTGAGAATGTTGCATCTGCGTATCCATTTCTCTGCTTGTATGAAACAGCGAATGTATAACCCCAACCATTCTCTTGTCGTCCTGAATTGTAACCAAGCGAGGTTCTTGCATGACCATAACTTCCAACTTCCTGCTTAATGCTGAAACTTCTCTTTTGATCAATGCCCTTTGTGAGAATATTCAGGGTCCCTCCCACAGATGGAATAGCGATTTTTGAAGCACCCAATCCTCGCTGTACTTGAATGCTTCTTGTTACGGCATCCAGTCCAAACCAATTTGACCAGTAAACCCTTCCATTTTCCATGTCGTTAACTGGCACCCCGTCTATCATAACGGCCACATTGCGTTGGCTAAAACCCCTTATGGTAACTCTGGCATCACCATCCCCACCTCCTTGTTGAGTTGCATACACCCCAGGAGTACTATTCAGTATCATGGGTATATCCTGAGCGGCTAGCTCTTCTGCAATTTTCGCGGGTAAGATATTCGAAAATGCCACTGGAGTTTCTCTTTCCCTTGCCACGTCCGCCACCACCTGAACCTCCGTAAGCGTAGTTGTTTTTAGCGGAAGATCTTTTAGAATAAGTAATTTCCTATCTAACGTTATCTGTTTGGTGATCTGCTCAAAACCTACATAGGAAATAGTTAATGTGTAATCCCCGTAGTCAGCGGTGATGGAGAAATTTCCATCAAGGTCCGTTATGGTACCTATTCCCTCTCCAATAAGAACCGTGGCTCCGATTAGCGGCTCACCAATGGTATGATCCACGAGTTTACCTGAAATAGTACCTTTTTGAGCGTAGGTAGAAGCACAAATGCTTATCAATAATACCAGACTAACCAGATGTTTTAGCATACTTCCGACGTAATTATGATCCAATGAATCTTTTGTGCTTCAGCTATATAAAATCGCTTAAAACTTTTTTATTGAAGCTTACTTGATAATGAGTTTTTGCGTCACTATATGCTCGTTCTCAAAGGTAATACGAACGAGATAAATCCCTGGTGATGAATTAGTAAGATCAATCCTAATTGTTCCCCCCTTCATAATCAAGCTCTCGTCATACAGCACTTGTCCTGTTAAATTATAAACTTCAACAGTCGTTATCTTGTAACTGGATTGGATGAAGAAAGTATTGCTGTTTAAAGGATTTGGAAAAAGCTTAAATTCAATATTTTCATCAATATCCATTACTCCAACTGCAATACCCACGATAGCCTGCGTAATATAGGCACAGCCTGCAGAATCAATAACCGTAATTGTGTAGGTGCCCGATCCAAGTCCTGTCGCTGTGGCTGTTGTTTGCATATTCGAATCATCCCACTGATACGCAAAAGGAGCAGTTCCACCTACTGTGCTTATAGTTGCGCTTCCGTCTCCGGCAAATAAGGCTGACTCATCTACCACTAAGATATCTCCAGACAATAAACAATCTCCAGCGTTGATAATTGTGTTTACAGTTGCGGTACAGCCGTTTGTATCTGTAATAGCGACCGTATATGTGCCCGGTGCCAGCCCCGTTGCAGTGGCATTTGTCTGAGAAAGGGTATCATTCCACAGATAACTGTATCCAGGCGTACCCCCATCACCTGATGCAACTGCTGTCCCATCATTTGCACCTAAAGATGTTTCTTGTGTAGCTAATACAGAACCACCTACGGCAGATGGCTGAGATACAATAACAGTACTTGTTGCAGTTTCAGAATTGCCATCAGTTACCGTGACCGTATAAGTTCCAGAGCACAATCCTACGGCAGTTGCAGTTGACTGTGAATTACCATCACTCCATAGATAAGTTACTGGCATTATTGCGTTGGATTCATTAGCCGTAGCTGTACCATCGCAACTATCTTTACAACTAGGCATGACTGAAGAAGCTAAGGCACTAAGGGGGCCATCAATGCAATCTACACTGCTCATATTTGGGTCGCAATCACACTCGTGGCACCCTAATGTCGCAAACCAGTTACGTGGTAAAGAATCCCACTGAACAGTAGGATTAAAACCACCTGGTTGACTATAGGGCGCACCTGGGTTAATAGTTACGCCTTGTTGCACTGTAGTTTTTCTTAATAGAGTTTGATCCTTAGACCAATAAGAACCAATGCCATCCCAATAGTTAGGGGTATCTGTCCAGCCTGCTCCAGTACCACCCGTGAATGTCTGTGGCCTTTCACCGATAAGCCCGAATATATCTATCCTGTCATAATCTGTACCATTGAATTTCTCAAGGGTTATGGCATCATCTCCATTAAAAGTAAGGACCCTTGCACCTTGTGTACCGCTGTTGTAGTCAGGTGAATAAAAGTCTGCATTATTATTGTTTCCAAAAGTGAGTAAGTCAGGATGTAAGATCGTATCTACTCCTGTTCCTGACGGATCTCTTCTATCTAATATAGCTACGTAAGTGCCATATGGAGGGACAAACCCTGATATTGGTTGCACATAGCGAATATCCTGATCGGAATTGATCGCACCATTTGAAAATCGAACTATCTGGTAAGTGTTTGTTAAAAGAATAGTATCTGCCGTAGGGTTATAAATTTCTAATGCTTTATTGTTATTGCTTCCCTCTACATATTCTGAGAAGAACAATTCAGTGCATTGTGCATTTGCAAAAGAGAAAGCTGAGATGGCTATAATGGATAGTAATAATTTCCTCATGGTAATGAATTTGTTAGGTTGTTATTTCGAAATGATTGAACTACAAATTTAAGGTTTATATCTGGATTTAAAAGCCTTTAGCTCGGAGATTACTCGTTAGTCGTCATGAATTTAATCGGCTGCTTAAAATTCACTTAACTTTGCACAGCAATTTTAATATATGAAAGAGAAAAAAGAAATAGTACGAAGTTGGTTACCCAGATATACGGGTGTAGCATTGAAGGATTTTGGCAAATTCATTTTGCTTACCAACTTTTCACAGTACGTGGATCAGTTTGCGAAAGCGCACGGTGTAAAGGTAAAGGGAAAGAAAAATCCTATGCAAAGTGCTACTGCGGAAGGCATCACAATTATCAATTTTGGAATGGGAAGTCCCAATGCGGCAACGATTATGGATCTGCTCACAGCCATTGGTCCGAAGGCTGTTTTGTTTTTGGGTAAATGTGGGGGGTTAAAGAAAAAAAACAAACTGGGTGATCTCATTTTGCCCATAGGTGCGATAAGAGGCGAGGGAACTTCAGATAATTATTTGCCTCCAGAAATTCCAGCCTTGCCAGCCTTTCGATTGCAAAAGGCTGTTTCAGTAGCCATCATGAATCACAAAAAGGATTATTGGACCGGGACTGTTTACACTACCAATAGAAGAGTGTGGGAGCACGACGCAAAGTTCAAGACATACTTAAGGACTAGCAGGTGCATGGCAATTGATATGGAAACAGCTACTTTATTCACACTTGGCTTTGTAAATGAAATTCCGGTTGGGGCTCTTTTGTTGGTATCTGATCAACCAATGATACCTGAAGGCGTTAAAACCGCAGCTAGTGATAAAAAAGTCAGTGTAAAATATGTAAGAGAACACCTGATGATAGGTATCGACGCTTTGAACGATTTAAAATACAAAGGACTGTCGGTGAAACACCTTAAGTTCTAAAGATTCTTGGCCGCCTGCAAGGTGTTCATTAACAAAGAAGCGATGGTCATTGGCCCAACACCACCGGGCACAGGTGTTATATAAGAGCATTTAGGGGCAACTTCATCAAATTTCACATCTCCCACCAATCTGTAACCCGATTTTTTTGAGTCGTCTTTTACCCTGGTTATTCCAACATCAATAACCACCACGCCTTCCTTTACCATGTCGCCGGTTAAAAATTCAGCGCTTCCTAACGCAACGATAATGATATCAGCGTTGAGCGTGAATTCTTTGATATTTTTGGTTCTGCTATGACAAACGGTAACCGTACAATTCCCAGGTGATGCTTTCCTTGCCATTAGAATGCTCATTGGAAGTCCGACGATATGACTTCTTCCAATCACCACACAGTTTTTCCCCGATGTTTCAATACCATAACGTTCCAGTAATTGGACTATACCATACGGAGTTGCAGAAATAAATGTGGGTAAGTTAAGTGCCATTTTACCCATGTTTTCTGGATGAAAGCCATCCACATCTTTCTCTGGAGAAACGGCTTCTTTTACTTTCTGCTCGTCGATATGATCAGGTAGTGGGAGCTGTACAATAAAACCGTGCAGCGAATCGTCCTCGTTTAGTTCCTGAATTTTATTGAGAAGTTCACTTTCAGTAATAGAGTTTGGATATCTAAAAAGAGATGATTTAAAACCAATTTTTTCGCATGCTTTAACTTTTGCGTTTACATAGGTTTCGCTTGCTCCATCGTCTCCAACCAATATGGCAGCTAAATGAGGAATAGTACCACCAGATTTGGCCAATTTTTCCACTTCTATTGCCAGCTCCTCCTTTATATCATTTGAAGTTTGCTTGCCGTCGAGTAATTGGTATGTAGTTTCTGTTGTCATTCTATTTACTAGGCATCATGTTCTTCATTTTTTGCATGGAGCTTCGAGCATTTCCACCTTGCATCATTTTCATCATTTTGCTCATGTCATTGAATTGCTTCAATAGTTTATTCACATCCTCAACAGATGTTCCACTACCACCGGCAATTCTTTTTCTCCGGTTACCATTGATTATGTGAGGATACTCCTTTTCTTCTGGAGTCATTGAATTAACGATCACTTCAATAATATCAAATGCGTTGTCTTCAATTTCTACGTCTTTCATCATTTTCCCAACTCCTGGAATCATTCTGGTCTTTTTCTTCCGCATCGCCACATTAATGATTTGAGCGCAAAAAACGATTAATTTTTTATTTATACTGACTGAAAAGGAGAATAAACAT
>NVRZ01000104.1 GCA_002401055.1 Bacteroidota bacterium | reverse complement strand
GTTAGACCCACAAGACTGATTATAAATCTATTTTAATAAATATGATACGATGTAAAATAATAATTATTATTGTAAATATAATGATTATTTTTGAATAATTGCACAGTACTACATCAGGTGAAAAAATTTTCATCAAATTTCATTTTTTCAGGCAATTCGGCTCCAATCGCCAACGGAGTATTAGTAACGGATGACCATGGGCGGGTATTGGATTTGCTCGAAAATGATGATGGATTGGAGGACGTTTTGCATATCGACGGATTCTTGTGTCCTGGCTTTGTGAATTCACATTGTCACCTGGAATTATCTCATCTTTTTGGAAAGCTCCCGAAAAAGCAGGGCTTGGTAAATTTTTTAAAACCGATCATTGAAATCAGGGGAGCAAGTGAAGAAACCGTTCAGTCTGCAATGATTGAGGCTGATAATGCTATGTTAAGAGAAGGAATTGTAGCGGTCGGGGATATATGTAATGAGCCTGCGTCGTTCAATGTTAAAGCCAAAAGCGATATTCGCTACTACAACTTTGTAGAAGTTATTGGAACTGACCCGGCCGGAGCTGAAGAAAGATATAATATTGGCGAGAAAATATACGAGCAGTCATCCAAGTTTGGATTGCCCTGTTCAATTGTTCCGCATGCTCCTTATACGATTTCACCTGAGCTGCTCGCCAGAATAGATAGCCTTTCGGCAAATAGGGATTTACCGGTATGCTTTCACAATCAAGAGTCCGATGATGAGAGGGAACTGTTCGAAAATCGTTCTGGTGCTTTTGTTGATTTTTACATGGAACGGGGCTTAGATATTGGGTTTTTTAATCCTAATTCGAAATCTTCATTGTCGTGGATGGCCGATAACTTGTCCTCCTCACCAAGGCCAATGGCCGTCCATAATACGTACACCACGACCAATGATATTGAAATGGCGCTTGAGCATAATCCAAACATGTATTGGTGTTTTTGTCCAAACGCCAATTTGTATATAGAAAATAGAACACCAGATTTCCACCTTTTCACTGATTTTGATGATCGAATTACGATTGGAACTGATAGCTTGGCTTCAAACACTCAACTATCGATTCTTGACGAGATCAAAACTATAGCCAGGATCGATTCCTCAATTAACTTGGGCACATTAATAAAATGGGCTACAATAAACGGCGCCAAGTATCTGGGAATGTCAGATGACCTAGGGTCATTTGAAGTAGGTAGCAAGCCAGGAGTAAATCTGATCAGTTCCCTAAGTGGAGGCACTGGACAATTAACTCAGGAATCAAAGGTGAAAAAGTTAGCCTAGCAGCTTTTCCGCCAACTCAAGATCACTTTTTGTGGTAATCTTAATGTTTATCGGATCTCCATCCATGAGACTTACCTGTACGCCACTGGCTTCCACTACGGTAGCTTCATCCGTAAAGGACTGGTCGTATTCCACGTCAAATGCAGCAGTAATAATATCTGACTTGAAACATTGAGGAGTCTGTACAAGTCTGAAATCATCTCGGTTTACTGTTTCGCTACTATCTTCACTTACATGTCTTAGCGTCTCCGAAACCGGAACAACGGGAATGGCTGTTCCTTTCTCATCGGCATGGTTAAATATTTTCCTAATAAGCTCAGGAGTAACCAAAGGACGAGCACCATCATGAATTCCAATTATGCAATCTTGAACAGAAATTAGGGCGAGGCCATTCTTTACAGATTCAAAACGTCGCGAACCCCCGGTAACAATTTGATGTTCCAGGCCAAAATTGTAATCAGCACACAAAGTCTTCCAATACTCGATTTGGTCCATAGGGAGAACTACAATTATGTTTAAACTCTCAAATGATTGATGAAATGCTTCAATGGTTCGCATCAGCATTGGTTTCCCCACTAAATTCACGAATTGTTTGGAAACCTCTGAAGAGAAACGTGACCCGCTGCCACCTGCGGCAATGATTACATGTTTGGTCATGTGTGCTATGTTTAACGCCGGACCATAAGAAACAGCAAACTATTTTCTTATAAATACAAACTGACCTCCTTCATCGCCAGTATTTTTAACTGGAGAAAATCTAGGCGACTGCTCTGAGTTATTGATAACTGGAATTTTTAAGTCACTATACAGCTGGGTAGCATCAAAATATTTTGCCTCATTATTACGAAGTGATTTAAGGAAGTAATAAGCAAAAACGGAATGGCCGTCTCGGCCTCCATCCATTACCGGCTCAATTCCCCCTGAGGTCATGGCCTTCCTGGAAGGCATTTTATGAATCTTCTTGTAATACTTTTCTGAGTCTTCAAATGGAACTGAAATCGTGGTGCCCCGGAATATATCTCCGCTAAAGCAAGCATCCGAAACCAGCAAAGTATGTTTTGATCTAATGCCTCCAAGATAAGTTTGGATATCATTGTTTGAAATGTATTCAGATGTTGATTTTGTCAATGCATCATGAGGTACCCAATAACCTTTGTTCAGGTTTTGTTTGAACTCTCCATGGCCAGAATAATAGATGAATACGTTGTCTTCTGGTTTTACATTGTCAATGAGCCACTCCATTTGCTTGATTATCGCTGTTCGGGTAGCGTGAAAGTCGTACAGCGTAATAAAGTGGTCAAACTTGTACTTTGATTTCAGAAGTTTCTCGATTTCTTCTACATCGTTAACAGCATTGTCTAATGACGGCCATTTCCCTCTGTATTCATCGATTCCTATGAGCAAGGCATAATAATTACCAACCTCCATAGTGGTAGCTGCTGTACTCACATTAAGCCCCTTTAATGGATCACCACTCCCTCTGTATTTTACATCCGTACTTGACTGAGTTTGGTTTTGAGCTTGTTCCTTTTCGATGTTGGCCCTTGCCAATTCAGCCTCCGCGATTGCTTTTTCAGCTTCTGCTTTAGCTTTAGCTGCCTGCGCTTGCATCAATATAGCTTCAGCTTTCGCCAATTCAGCCTCAGCAATTGCTTTTTGTGCATCAGACTGCGCCTTTTCCGTTTCCCGGTGGGCTGCCGCAACTTCCCGGTGGGCCGTTTCGGCCTCAAGCTTTGCCAATTCAGCTTCTCGTTTTGCCGCCTCCGTATCACGGGATGCAGTTGTTTTAGCTGGAGGAGTTCTAGGTGCTCTTGGTTCCGCTTTGGCAACAATCTTATTTGGATCCATTTCAAGCACCATCGTTTGACTTGCCAGCTTCACTGGCTTCGATTCAACAAAAGTTTCATTCCAGATGATCTCCAGATTAACTTTATGCATATTAGCCGTCTTAACCGGAATACGAAAAACAGTACCAATTTTCATTTTTTGCCCAGGTTTGAGAATCCTTAACCGAAGATGCTTGTAGTTTTCAAATTCCTGGCCGTCGTCGAGCGTAACTTTTAGCTTTCTCGGATCAACAATGCCAAAGTCGGTTCCCGTATATTCTACCTCAAAAAGAGCATAGGTTTCCCGAGTTTCCTTGGTTACTATAAGCACTTTGTAGCGAAAATTACCAGCTTTATAATCTTTTTCCCCCGTGGTCGAAATCACATAATTTGGTACGTTTTCATGCGCTCCGGTCAGTGCCAGCCTCGAATAGCAATTGAAGTCAACAGTTAACTTGTCTACATGAAACTTATCTCCACCAGCTACCTTCATCACTCTCACTAATTTGGCTTTAGGTTTAATTAAGTACAGTCGCTCAACTTGGGTAAATTTTCCATGGTCATAATTAAATACAACGTCAGCTTGTCGATATACTAGATAGTCAGAGGTTTTGTTGGTTAGAATAGCCCTGAATAGGGTAAAATTGGTTTGCGAGTGTGCATCTGAAATCTCTAAGGAGTACTCTGGCGTTTCAATAGGAGAAACCTGTTTGTACCTGTTTTCATGCCCCCTTGGTTGTGATATTGTACTTCCGATAATACAAAGTAGTGCTGCGAATGATAATAGTACTTTTTGCATGTTAATGTGTTTAGAATTGTTAAAACGTGAGTCCATCTTACTCTGCATGGCATATGTTAACTAAATCTCTGGGAAAACGATACCAGTTTGCCATCTCGTACAGATGTAAAGCTACTCAATAATGAGAAATTATAAAAATGAAGAAATTTGAACAGAGGTGGAGGAAAGAAGCTATAGAATTAACATAGCGTCACCATAGGTGAAGAATCTATACTTCTCCTTTATTGCTTGTTTGTATGCTTTGAAGATTAAATCATATCCCCCAAATGCACATGTCATCATCAGCAATGACGAGTTTGGTAAATGAAAATTGGTAATCATTGAATTCGCAATGCTAAATTCATAAGGAGGAAATATGAATTTATTTGTCCACCCGTCACGTGGCTTTAGTTGCCCAATCGTCGAAACAGAAGATTCAATCGCTCTCATGCTGGTAGTTCCAACAGCGCAAACTTTTGCCTTTCTCGCCTTGGCAGCATTAACGTTATCAGCGGTAATCTGTGGTACATCTACCTCTTCTGAGTCCATTTTGTGCTTGGTAAGGTCTTCAACTTCTATTGGCCTAAACGTACCCAAGCCAACATGAAGAGTAATTTCATTTATATCAACACCTTTTAGCTCAAGTCGCTTTAGCAACTCTCTGCTAAAATGCAAACCTGCCGTTGGCGCGGCTACCGCACCTTCATGCTTCGCGTAAATGGTTTGATATCTTTCCTTATCCTGCTCATCTGGCGCTCTTTTAATATATTTTGGCAGGGGAGTTTCTCCTAGCTCTTCAATGGTTTCCTTGAATTCTTCGTACGACCCATCAAAGAGGAATCTCAATGTGCGCCCCCTGGAGGTAGTATTATCAATTACTTCCGCCACAAGTGCTTCATCGTCCCCGAAGTAAAGTTTGTTACCAATTCTAATTTTTCTTGCCGGATCCACTAAAACGTCCCAGAGAAGTTGTTCCCGGTTTAGTTCACGAAGTAGAAATACTTCAATTTTAGCTCCAGTCTTTTCTTTGTTACCATAAATCCTTGCAGGAAACACCTTTGTATTATTCACAATCATTACATCCCCATCATCAAAATAATCCAGAACATCTTTAAATATCTTGTGCTCAATGGTTTCTTCCTTCCTGTTCACCACCATTAATCTTGCCTCGTCTCTGTTTTTTGCAGGTCGGTCAGAAATTAACGTGGAGGGAAGATTGTACTTAAATTGGGAGAGCTTCATTTCTTTCTATTTATTAATAATCTGTTCTGATTTGCTGAAGGGATGCGAATGTATCAATTTCCACCCTCTTTTTCAACTAATTACTGCTCAATTATTTGAGAAGTTCGCTTAGACTGAGAGCATCTTTCAAATGATAGTTTCCTATTCTGGTTCTTATGAGCGAACTTAAGAATGCACCGCTGTTTAAAGCCTTACCAAAATCGTGAACAAGAGAGCGAATGTAGGTCCCTATGCTACATACAACCCTAAAGCTAATTTCAGGAAGATCTATTCTCAATATTTCAAATACTTTAATCTCAATGGCAGTTTTAGGCATAATCACTTTTTCATTTCTTCGTGCTTTCTTGTAAGCCCTTTCTCCATTTACTTTTCTTGCGGAAAAGGAAGGCGGCGTTTGAAGAATAGCCCCTATAAATTGAGCAGTTGCTGCATTTACTCGATCGTCATTGATTTGGTCAATGTTGAATTCTTGGTCAATATCTGTTTCCTTGTCATAAGATGGAGTCGTGGCGCCCAAATGCATGGTTCCTTCATATTCCTTTTCATCAGCCTGAATGCTGTTAATTTGCTTGGTGAATTTACCTGTGCATAGGATTAAGAGTCCGCTGGCTAAAGGGTCAAGTGTCCCTGCGTGACCTACTTTTATCTTCCCAGTATCATAATCGTTCTTTAGCGTTATTCGGACCTTGTTCACCACATCAAAGGAAGTCCAAGTAAGCGGTTTATCTATCAACAGGACTTTCCCGTCTTGGAAATTGTCCAACTTGCTAAGGGGTAAAGTCCTTGTTGTTTTTAGCATTGTTATCATCCGAAGTAAATGGCAATAACTCCAACGAGCAAACAGTAAGCGGCAAAATACAGGAGTTTTCCGCTGTTGACAATCTTGATCATCAATTTACAGGCGAGCAGCCCAGAAAAAAATGCGGCAATAAATCCAATTAGCATAGGAGTTGCGTTGTCAGTGGCAGTAATATCTCCGTCCATTACGTCCAGAAGGTTGGCACCGATAATAGGAACCAACACCATTAGAAACGAGAATTTTGTAACAGATTCCTTCTTGTTTCCTAAAAGCAAACCAGTTGCAATAGTTGCCCCTGATCTTGAAATCCCAGGCAGAACAGCAACAGCCTGTGCTAGCCCAATAATTAATGCAGATAAATAGGAGATTTCATTTTCTGTTTTCTTTACGAAATAAGTCACCCCCAGTAATATAGCAGTGATAAGCAACATGGATCCCACGAACATGGTATTTCCGTTGAATAGTGCTTCTAGTTCGTCCTTAAGGAAAACACCTACGAACAGCACGGGCACCATTGAAATAGCAATTTTCACTACGTATTGTGCAGATTCATTCCACTCAAGTTTCAGTGAATCAACAATGATTTTCCAAATATCATTGCGAAATATGACCAGCGTGCTCAGAACAGTAGCCCCATGTACCAAAACGGTAAACGTTACATCTTCTTCAATTTCAACGCCCATAAGTGCCTTAGCAAGCTCCAGGTGACCACTACTGCTCACCGGTAAAAATTCAGTTAACCCTTGAATAATTCCAAGAATTAGTGCTTCCAAGTAGGACATTGTTAAATGCTGATATTGAGGGTATCTTAATTCTTTGGTTTTCGCATAATGGCATAAATCTCAATGCCATACCCGATCATCACCACAATTGGTGCTAACGTAATTCTACGAAAACTAAATATTTCTGGGTTGAACACTTTTGGATCATCTGATCCTCCACCTGACATGAGCATAAACCCAACAATAATAAATGCAATGCCAACCAGCAGAATAATGTATCCTTGCCTTTCAAAAACGAACCCAGCAGAATGATCAAGTTTTTTATCCATAGTTTATTGATTAATAGTAAAGTTCATTTGTTTTCATACGTAAATACTTTCTTAAGGCCAGATAAGTAGAAATCCAGGATAGGAAAACACCAGTAATCAGGATTCCTCCAAATAAATAACTGATCAGGGCAACGTCCTGTAATTCAATTAATTCATTCATTTCCCGCTGAGCCAAAAACAACATTCCGTTCAGTAGAGCTATTGCAATGAATGAGGCGAAAATGCCGTGCAAAATACCCGTTAAAATGAACGGTTTGCGAATAAAACGCTTGGTAGCACCAACTAATTGCATTGTTTGGATTAAAAATCTTTTTGAATACAATGTGAGCCTGATTGTGTTATTAATTAATGCGATTGCGATCAGGAATAGCAGCAGGCTAAATCCGAGTATAAAGAAGCTAATCTGCTTTATATTTTCGTTTACTAAATCCACTAGCGTTTTTGAGTAAACAACCTCTCTGACAAATTCACTTTCCAGCAAAATAGCTTCTATGTTTAAGATGCTATCAGGGTGTGCATAATCCGAATTAAGTACTACATCAATTGAAGCGGGCAAGGGATTGTGTCCATCTAAAAAGCTGATAAAGTCTTCTTCTGGATCCAAATCTTGTTGTAGGATTTTGATCGCATCCTCTTTACTAACATACTTTGTTGATTTTGTATAGATGGCTGCATCCAATGATTTTTGAATCTTGATGATGTCTACCTCCTTGGTCTTGTCTTTAAGATAAACGGAAAATCCAATATTTTCTTTGACCATAACTGACAGTTTCTCAGATGTGAGAACCACCAGGCCAACCAATCCTAGCATAAATAATACAAGTGATATACTCACCACTGTTGAGATGGAGGAAGCGTATAGCTTTCGGCGAACTAACTTTTCTTGCTTAGACATTTTTTGGAGATTGCCAGTAAACGAAATTAATAAAATTAGGGTTAAGCTTCTCTGATTTTTATAAATTTGCAGCTCAATTCCTATCTGATAGATGTCAGCTTGGGACAATGATTATAACTACGGATGGCTTACAATTTTATTGAGATAGAAAAGAAGTGGAGAGAGTACTGGTCGGCGAATAACACTTTTCGAGCTGAAAATAAATCCAGCAAACCCAAATTCTACGTGCTGGATATGTTTCCTTATCCATCAGGGCAAGGCCTTCATGTTGGCCATCCTCTGGGATATATAGCATCGGATATTTACGCCAGGTATAAAAGATTAAAGGGCTATAATGTTCTGCACCCAATGGGCTATGATGCATTTGGTTTACCAGCTGAGCAATATGCAATACAAACTGGCCAACATCCGGCGATTACTACCGAAGAAAACATTGGAAGATATCGAAAACAACTCGAACTATTGGGTTTCTCCTTTGACTGGGAGCGAGAATTAAGGACTTGCGAACCAGGGTTTTATAAATGGACTCAATGGATTTTTTTGCAGCTTTTCAATTCCTGGTACAACAAAAAATCAGATAAAGCAGAGTCGATTGAGGCTTTGGTACAAGAGTTTTCAAAATCTGGAACAAAAGGGATTGAGCCTCATTCTTCTGAGAATTTTGAATTTACAGCGGATGAATGGAATGCCAAAGACGAACATGATCAACAAGAGCTACTTTTGAATTATAGGCTAGCATACCTATCGGAAGCATTTGTGAATTGGTGTCCGGAGTTGGGAACAGTGTTGGCTAACGAGGAGGTGAAGGACGGTTTGTCCGAGAGAGGGGGGTTTCCCGTTGAAAGGAGAATGATGAAGCAATGGTTGCTTCGAATTACAGCTTATTCCGATAGATTGCTAGCAGGACTCGATGGGATTGAATGGTCAGATGCCTTGAAAGAAATGCAGAAAAACTGGATTGGCAAATCTCGGGGCGCCTCAATGATGTTTTCGGTGGAAGAAAGTGACAAGAAAATCGAAGTATTCACCACTCGCCCAGATACGATATTTGGCGCAACGTTTATGGTGCTCGCACCAGAGCATGAATTGGTTGAGGAATTCTGTGTAGATGAGCGACAAGAAGCTGTGAATGCTTATGTTGAACAAACCAAGAAGCGATCAGAGCGTGAGAGGATGACAGAAGTCAAGCGCGTCAGTGGTGAGTTTACAGGTGCCTTTGCAATACATCCGTTTTCTTCAAATAAGATTCCTATTTGGATATCCGACTATGTCCTCGCGGGCTACGGAACGGGAGCAATCATGGCGGTGCCCTCTGGAGATCAAAGAGATTGGGAATTTGCCGCACACTTTGATATTCCTATTGTACCGGTAGTATCTAATAGCGAT
>NVRZ01000103.1 GCA_002401055.1 Bacteroidota bacterium | reverse complement strand
TTGTATTTTTTGCAACAGAGATAGATGAATCGGTTCTAGTGGAAATATGTTCTCCACTTGCTTGTGCCAGTCCATTCATATCGTCAAACAGTTCCTTTATGGGTTTCTCGGAAAAGTTCTGTGCGAAACTTGTCGTACCTGCTAATAATGCAATAAACAGCATAACCTTTCTCATATCATCAATTCATTTTACTTGATATATCAATCTTTGATGTTCAGGAGCAAAATTTGGCAACGTATTGCAATAGCCAGAATAGCTAGCCACGCAGATCTTATATTTATCTGTAGCATAATAAATGATGCTATTATCGCCTCCAAGGGCACCATCCGTATAACCATAAACAATTCCATAATTCGGCTCATAATATTCATCAACCTGCTGTGGTTCATGATCCATACAACTAGGGCACTCAATATATTTCCGTTTGCTATTTTGAATATCCTCTTTTACCCAACCAGGTATATCATTCGGATACTCTTTCTTACAAGCCTCTATTGTCAATAAGGCAATAAAAATAGCTATCAAAAAATGTCCCTTCTCTATCATTGAGCAAATCAATTTTTAACTGAAAATGAATATCCAAGAGAGATCGAAAAAAGTGGAAGCAAGGGCCATTCTGAGCTCTTTATGAAATCATTATAGTAGACCTCAAATAAACTTATCATTACGCCAATTCCCAATCGCATGAACAAACCACTCTCATGGATTCTGGGTTGCAGCCTAAACCCCGCAATTTGGAAAGCAGCATACAGTCTGGAATTGTAATAATCTCTGCCCTCAAAATTGGCTATTTCACGCAAAATCCAGGACAAGTAAACTCCTTGTTCAAAATTGCTTTTTTTCTTAAGATGTTTATGAGCATACTCAAATGAAATTCCTACTGGAAAGACCCACGCCCAGTCTTCATATTTGGATGGCAGGAAACCTCCAAGGCTAGGTTCACCCGTAACTATCGGTGTAAACCCAATTCTAGCTCTAATACGCATGTGGTCACCGGTAAATATTAGGCGCTCATAGTTCAATGAGTGTAAAATCCCAGGGCCAAACAACTCAAGATAAACAGCGTTTCTTGCAAAAGAGCTAGATGAATCAGTTTTAGTGGTAACCCGTTCGTCAACCTCCTGTGCAAAAGCAAGATTGGATAAAAAGACCACTCCAATAATATAGACTAGGCTCCTGGGCATGGTTCTAAGTAGGTAGAAAATTTCTATTAACTGAAGATAATGTTTAAATCTGATTAATACTAACTTTGGGTAGAGCACGATACTCTTATATCACCAACTAAATGAACTTTCTCGCCCATCTCTACTTATCTGGTAACGACGATGATATCCTCATCGGTAATTTTATTGCAGATTCGGTAAAAGGCTCGGCTCTAAAGAATTATACTGACCCAATACAAGAGGGAATAATACTTCATCGGAAAATTGATGCGTTTACAGACTCACATCCAGTAGTATTAAAGGGTAAGGTTCGGCTGCGACCAAAGTATCATAAATACGCACCCGTTATAATGGATGTGTTTTACGATCACTTTCTAGCAATACATTGGGATGATTATTCAGAAATGTCCTTGACAGATTACGTAAGCGTTATTCATGGTTTACTTGATGAGAATAAAAACAGTTTCCCGGAGAGAAGTAAGATGATGCTACCCTATATGATTAAAGGAAACTGGCTGCTTGGCTACAGTGGACTTGAAGGAATTAACAGATCCCTCAGTGGTATGGCAAGGCGAACAAACTTTAAATCTGATATGGAGTTTGCCACTAAGGACCTTGCCCGAGATTATGAATTGTATGAAGAGGAGTTTCAAGAGTTTTTCCCACTCCTAATAGACTACGTTAAATCCCTTGGATATTTGTCGCAGGTGAGAACTTGACAACCCTGCTCATAAAGAATCGAACGGTATCCGGCATTCCTTCCCTTACACCCTCAATCCTTGCGAGTAGCATATCGCCCTTTGTATGGGCGTATATGATCCGATTGGGAAAATCATGTTCCAAATTTTGAAATACTGCACCCTTATGTGTTACCTGAATAAGATCAAATGGAACCGGAGCTTCATTGTGTGCCACATCCGCTTTGAACACTATCGCATCATTCTCTTTTCTGATGCTCATTGATTCGGTAAAAATGGTGTCAGGACCCTTGAGGGCATAAGCAAAACCATTTAAATCTCCATTTTGCTCTTTATTCCATACTTCAAACCACATCCCTCCTCCACCAGTGCCTTTCCATTCGCCACATAACCAATGGAGTTCGGATAGCGAAAGGTTCGATTTTGAGCTATCCATGCATCCATAGGTGCTTCCCAGTAATAAACAAATGGCAATTGATCTAACTATCATAATTTCTAATTGACCTAACAAAGCCACAATTCCCAAAACCCAAATAACAAGTTTTCCATTCATTGGTATAGATATCTTCTGGTTTTAGTTCTGTATTGAAACTCCTGCTTAGAAATTAGAGTAATTACAAATTAGGTCAATTTTGACAATTACTGTTGCTGAGTTAAGCTCATTGGTCCTGATTTTTACTTATCCCAATACTATTCGATTGTTTATCCTCATCTGGTGAAATCTTTGTAGGGATAGGACTACATGATAATACGCAGCTATCCTACCTCAATTCTGAACTGTTTTAACGGTAAAGCTGTAAAAATGTTTAGATACTCGATATAATGAGATTTAAACCAACATATAAGCTCAACATGATACTGTGTTGCTTCGCGGCCATTATGCTGATGATGCGCTGTAACGAGGTGGTGAGCAAGAAGAAGATTGAGACACCCATTATTGTAGAAGGTATTCACGACATACAAGAGATCAAGCAACGGGGTAAACTAATCGCTCTTACCGATAATAGTACCACAAGCTATTTTATCTACAAAGGCACCCCAATGGGCTACGAGTTTGAATTACTGAGTTTATTCGCCAAACACATCGGAGTTGAGCTTGAGATTAAGGTGGTTAAGAATATGAACGAGATTATACCCAACCTGGAAAAAGGATACGGTGATATCATTGCGGCTAATCTCACAGTAACAAGGGAAAGATCAGAGCGTGTGAATTTTACGGAGTACAATATCCTCACAACACAGGTGTTGGTTCAACGAAAACCAGAAGGCTGGGAGGACATGCGGAATAAAAGAGAATTAGACAAATTGCTGATCAGGAATCCCATTGATTTGATTGGCAAAAAAATCCATGTACGAAAAAATTCTTCCTTCTACACCAGGCTACAAAACCTTTCAGATGAAATTGGTGGCAATATAGAAATCATGGAAGCGCCTGGGGATTTTGAGACTGAACTGCTCATTTCGCTGGTATCACGAGGAGATATAGATTATACCATCGCGGATGAGAATGTTGCCAAGGTAAACTTGCATTACTTTCCTAACATAGATGCCTCCACAGAGATAAGCTTGCCCCAACAAATTGCCTGGGCGGTGAACAAGAAATCCCCTGATTTGCTTGACGCCCTAAACGAATGGATAATCGATTTTAGAAGAACAAAGCTATACGCCGTTATCTATCACAAATATTTTAAGAATTACCAGGTTCATACCAAACGCGTTGAGAGCGATTATTTTGCGGTTTCCACTGGGAGGATTTCAAAATATGATCACATCATCAAAATGTACAGCAACGACATCAACTGGGATTGGCGATTGATTGCCTCGCTGGTATATCAGGAATCTAATTTTGATCCGGATGCTATGTCATGGGCCGGTGCATTTGGATTGATGCAGCTGATGCCAACAACGGCCTCACTTTATGGTGTCGATATTATGTCAACCGTTGCTCAAAATGTAAAAGCGGGTACCAAGCATATTCTTTGGCTCGATAACTTTTGGCAGAAGATCATCACCGACGAGCGCGAGCGAACAAAATTTGTGTTGGCCTCTTATAATGTAGGCCTGGGCCATGTAATAGATGCACGAAACCTGGCTATTAAGTACAACAAGAATCCTGACGTATGGGATAGCAATGTGGACAATTTCTTGCTAAAGAAGTCCCGCGAACGCTATTACAATGATGAGGTGGTGAAACACGGATACTGCCGAGGGGAAGAACCTTACCGGTATGTACGGGAGATTATGAGTCGATACCACCATTATAAGAATGTGATAAGCTAGTACACACGTCATTGCGAGGGAGTCTCTTCTCTTATTTCAAGTGGGGCGCCCTTCAGCTTCTCTTCGGCTCCGCTCAGAGGACATCTCAGGGCTCGCAATGACGATTCGTAAGGGGTCACTTCTCGTTCTTGATAGGTAAAAAGTATTTCAAGTCAACCGTGAAGTAGCTCAGGCCCATTCTCTCGCTAAAGGATTCAACCCCCTTATTGTGGTAATAATCAATCTCGACGGTGATGATCCTTGAAAATGGCAATTGATAAGAGGCTCCCAGATATATTGCGCCAGCACTTTTCATTCTGTATTCGAAACCAAGATTGGCAACAAGGCCAGGAATCAACCAAGTAGAACGAAAGAATTCATAATCGAATGAATCACTTTTGCCTACTTCACTTCGCTTGAACATATTTAAACTTAATCCCAAGGAGTTGTTCATATACAAATTATCTCCAAGCCTTACATATATCAGCCAGGAGAGAGGTATTTCATATTGAACAATGCTAAATATTGCCTGCTCAGCATAGGTGCTATCCAAATCATTAACTGAAATTCTGTAATTGCGTCTAACATAGTTTATGCCTGATTCAAATGCCCATTGTTTACCAAAATCTCGGCGTACTACCATGCCTCCCGCAAAGCCAAGCCGTGGTTCGATCTTAAACTCAACTTGATTTTGGACTTCGCCTACATTGCCTCCGGTAAAAAACTGATTTCTGAAAATTGGCTTAATCTGAAATCCCACACTCATCGTCTTGCTCTTCTTCTTGCCCTTGCTCTTTTTTTGGCCGTATGCGCTTGAGCATAGTATAGCCGCTAGCAAAATAAGTAAGAGTACGGGGTATCTGATAAAGGAAGACAGTGTCATAGCATACAATTTATAACGATACTATGCTTTAAAAATTCGGTTCTTCATCGATTCTTCGAAAAAAGAGTGGAGCGGAAATACAAGTGCCGCTACAAGGGCATTAAATGCCAGTTTAACCAAGGGAGCGCCACTTGAATAAGTTTCGATGTACGGATCAGATAACACCAACAGAAATTCAAAAAACAATAGGAACGCAAAAAATATAATTCCTTCAACGACACGCAAGGGCAATTTAAACCGCCCTAAGACAGCGATGAACCCAAAAACAGCTACAATAAATATCAAGATTGCAGAAAACTGAAGATTATTTGTTCTCGTTTCATTTTCATGGTCAATTAGAATTTGTGCCTCTTCAAATCGTTTGACTTCGTCTTGCTTATTTTCCATTTCAAATTTTGCCTCTAGTTTTCCAATTTCCTTGGATCGATCCTCGTTAAACAAGGTGTCTTTCATTAGAATGTATTTTGCATGAAACGTATACGCATTTTTAAATACACCTGATTCAAAATACAATCTTGCGACTAGCTCATAACTGTCCTTTGTAAGGTTCTTGTTTCCTATTCCTTCGGATAGATTGATGCTTAAAAGCAAGCTTTCAATACCTTTTTCATAATCCTTCGTTTGCAAATAATAATCGCCCAAGCTGTTGTGAATGTTGGCTACAGAGTATTTGCTATCGAGCTCGATGAAAATAGAGAGTGCCTCATTAAAATATTCGAGGGATTTTTCATAATTCCCCCAGGCTAGATACAATAAGGCTAAGCTATGGTTGGAACTCGCAGTTGCCTCTTTGTCCTTCAGTTCTTTACGTAATGCTAGTGCCTTCAATTGATAATCGACAGCACTCGCAAAATCATCTTGCATTTTTGCAAGAATTCCCAAATTACCATAGGTTGCTGAAATGCCTTGTTTATCGCCAATTTCAAGCTTGATCTTCAGTGATTTCAGGAAATACTCCTCAGTAGTTTTAATATCTCCTTGTTGGTAATAAACACCGCCAATATTATTATAGATTTGAGCAACCTCTTGTTTATTTCCTAGCCTTTCTCTTATTCTCAAACTCTTTAGATAGTATTCCACTGCTCTATCATAGTCCCCTTTGTAGTAGTAAATTATACCCAGGTTGTTGTAACTCGAGGATATTCCATCTTCATTGCTCAGTTCTATTTCAATATTCAGGGAAAGGGTGTAGAATTCTATGGACTTATCATATTCAGCTTTGTACATGTAGATCATGCCCATATTATTCAAAGTTGCGGCATGGCCCTTTTTATACCCAATTTCCACGTAAATTTTCTCAGCTTCTTTAATCTTGGCAATAGCCTCCTCGTATTTAGCCTGATTCATGTATAAGTTTCCAAAGCTACTCAGGGCAACTCCTTCACCTTTAAAGTATTTGAGTTTCTTTGACAAATCAAGAGATTGCTGACAATACTCGAAAGCCTTCTCCACATCAAAAACAGTGTAAGCAACGGTAAGTCTGCTCAACAGGTTGACTTTATTTGTATCCTCATCCATTGAAGCCAAGCGAGATAGAAGTGAGTCAATAGTTGCGTTTCGAATTATCTCGTCCTTTTTACCTTCCTCTTTCGCTGAAACCTGTGCGGTTATGATAAAGAGTAAAACAAGGAAAGTAAATAGCCTTTTCATCATGACTGAAGATAAGAAAAATAGTCGTTCGTGATTTTAAGGATGAGACTCATCCTGTACAAGCTAGATGATTCTCAATTGCTGCCCTACCCTGAGAATGGAGTTACGCCTTATCCCATTCAGATCGCATATGCGGTTGATGGATGTACCGTAGCGCTTTGCAATTAAGTAGAGGAACTCGCCATTTGCAACACGGTGGTACTTTACCCCTTTGGGCACGGCACTGTAGGACCACCTGGTTTTAACAAGGGTAATGGTATCAGCGACCAGCTTATTGGTTTTGTAGTTGATAAAGTGAGCTGGATTTAAAGGTTTGCCTTTGAATCGGCATTCGAAATGAAGGTGACTACCACTAGAGTGTCCTGAGCTTCCACCTAATCCTATCAGTTGACCAGCTTTTACAATATCACCTGGTACCACCTTAAGCCTGTGTAAGTGTGCATACAATGTCTCTAGTCCATTGTTATGCCTAACCACAACAACTCTTCCGTATCCGCCATGCTTTCTAGAAATGCGAACTACTCCATCAAATGCAGAAACGACGGTATCCCATACCTGAAGGTCTATATCCATCCCACTGTGATTACGACCATCACCAAAATAAGAAGTTATGGGACCAATAATTGGTGGTATATAAGGCGAACTGGCCGTTTGAAGCACAAGCTCCAGTGAAGTGTCGTTTTTAGAAAGCGCCTCAGAATATGGATGCGTGTTAAATGTATCCCACTTTTTATAATACCGATGAGCGGGATATAGAATGTCTGTCTTCGCCACAGATCCCTCGGGAGATGACTTCCCACCTTCGCTCGATAAGGAACTTTGGTACACAGGTGCATATTTGGCATTTACAAATAGCTTTATTTCTTTCAGAAGGTCAGTTGGTATCTTTTCCAAATCTAAGAGAGAATCGATCAGGCTGTAAACTCCATCGTGTGTCATAAAATCCAATGATTGAAAGACTCGACTTTCACCAGTCATGGTATCAATGGGAATGGTGATATTGTATATAGTATCTCCTGCGTCGTTAATAGTGTACTTACCACCATTAATAGAAGCCATGGCACTACCAGACATGATCATCACAAAAACGATAACAATACGCATGGAGTTGCTCAATATAATCTTCAGTTCGCCCAATAAATGCACAGGCTTGTATAGCTTTTCAAGTAATATATCCCCTGTGGTTCTCCGCATGCCTTTGATGATTAACGCCATTATACTAAGATATAACGCCTAGGGTTACCTCTGATGTTGTATCAGGACTTCCATTTGATGCTACAGCCCATGCTAGGATGTTGTATTTCCGCCACCGGCTCGCCGGTCAGGATATTGTCTAATGCCGCTCTTAAGTCTTCTCCAGAAACCAGCACGTCGCTACCAGGCCGAGAGCCATCTAGCTGGCCTCTATAAACACAATTCATTTCGCTGTTAAAAATGCTAAAATCTGGCGTACAGACCGCGCTATAATCTTTTGCCGTTTGCTGAGATTCATCATAGAGATAGGGAAATGGATAATTCATCTCTTTCATCTTCTCCGGTGAATCATCTGGGTAATTCTCCACATCATTGCTGCTTATTGCAATAAATGATACTCCTTTGGGCTGATAGTCCTTTGCAAGCTCTATTAACGCCTCGTTTACGTGAATTACATAAGGACAATGATTACAGATAAACATTACTACCGTTACCTTCTCCGAGCTCAGCTCCTCAAGTGTTTTAACTTCTCCTGATTGCGTATCAAGCAAGGAAAAATCAGGGGCCTTAAAGCCCAGAGATATTGGAATGGTTTCTACCGCCATAAATTGAGTTTTTCAGGAATATTTTCCTAAAATTAGTAATAATATACGAAGAGATTGGGACTGCTTGCCTAGAATGAGAATCCAAACTGAAATCCCACTAAAGGCAGGATGCCAGTACGCGTGGGATCATTCTCTATTTCATTGATCAATGAAAACGGAAGTATATCTGGTGCTATGTCTTCACCAAAATATGATTCATAGTTCTCATTTTCAAAAGGGGAATGGTCCACATATCTGGCCTGTCCACCAACATATATTCCAATTGCAATTTTTTGTACGAATGTCAACTTCACACCTGCCACTAAGCCACCAGCATAAGATCTGATATAAGAACCATGACCTATCTCCACACTTTCAAGACAGGTATAATTCCAGCCGGTAGAATAGAGGGTACAGCGCTCCTCCGTGTAACCCCTATCAATATATTGAGCCTTAAAAAATGGTGCCGCATAAATTTTCAATCCAAATTTAGTTGTCCGCGCAATTTTTAGAAGCGTCAGTCTCAAGTGAATCTCACCACTCGCTCCTGATTCCTCAGTGTCTGTTCCCTCTCTTAATAAGAAACCCGCAACAATCATTACACTATTTTCTTTCGCGCCAAAGGCTCTTTCATATGAGAGCTTAAATGTGCTGGCAATCAACTCGACCGGATGAATATAGATAGTGTTCTTTAGCCCTTTCACTGGAGGAACTTTTACAGGTTCTACTTCCTGGGCATATGTTTGAAAAGAGAAAAAACTTGCTAAAACAAGGAAAAGAGCTATGATTTTCATGCTTTTAAGTATTGGATTAAAACTTAAATCCTATTAGAAATCCGCCTTCTGGTACAATACCAGTGTAGGCTGCATCAAAAATTGAATTCTCC
>NVRZ01000102.1 GCA_002401055.1 Bacteroidota bacterium | reverse complement strand
CCTAGCCGACGCCGGGGCATTTGGAATGAAAGAGGCCAGCTTTGACACTTCAGGTGCAATGGTCAAGAAAGGTGAGAACTTACGTTCTGAATTCGGTGGATACATCAGAATGTTTGTCAGAAAGGAGGTGGCGGAGAATATAACAGTCCAAACCAAGCTGGATCTTTTTTCCAATTACCTTAACAATCCTCAAAACATTGATGTTAGCTGGGAAGTGCTGATCTCCATGAAAGTGAATAAATTCTTTGCGGCAACGCTGAGTACACATTTGCTATATGACGATGACGTGGATATTGCTGTTGATACGAACGGTGATGGAGTTTACGACGCATCTGGGCCCAGGGTACAGTTCAAAGAGGTATTGGTTGTTGGCTTTTCATATCGATTCTAATGCTATTCTAGTATGATCAACGTTCCAACCCTGATATTAGATGTTGAAAAGTGCAAGTTCAACATTGCTGCGATGGCTGAAAAGGCCAGGAAGAGCAATGTCATTTTTAGGCCTCACTTCAAAACTCACCAATCTCATACTATAGGCAATTACTTTCGAGAGGAAGGAGTGACTTGTATAACAGTTTCTTCTCTTGAAATGGCGCATTATTTTGCGGTGGATAACTGGAAGGATATAACAGTTGCCTTTCCGGTAAACACACTTGAGATCGACAGCATCAACACATTAGCTACGGGTATTTCTTTGAATATGTTGGTCGAGTCAACTGAAACCCTAGCCAATTTATCGGCTAAATTGACTGCTTCGATTGGTGTATTCATAAAAATAGACATCGGCTTTCACCGAACTGGTGTAGCTCCGGAAAACATTGAGTTGATCACAAGTATTCTTGAAGAAATCGATAATTCTGAACATATAACGTTTAGGGGGTTTTTAGGTCATGCAGGACATAGCTATGCTGCAAAAAGCATAGATGAAGTTTCAGCTATTCATAATGAGAGCATATCGATAATTGTAAAGATCAAAGAGCAGTTTATCGATCGGTATCCGGACCTAATTGCTTCGGTAGGAGATACTCCAACATGCAGTTTGATGAACGACTTTAGTATCGTTGATGAGATTAGGCCGGGGAACTTTGTTTTCTACGATTTATCTCAGGTTTCGATAGGATCTTGCACAGTGAAACAAATAGCTATGGCAGTGGCTTGCCCCGTTGTGTCAATTCATAAGGAAAGAAATGAGATCATCATCTATGGTGGTGGAGTTCATTTATCAAAGGAGCGAATAAAGCATCCAAAATATGGTGTTATCTATGGCCAGGTGCTGGGAGATGATGGGGTAGGCTGGGGTGATCTATTGGATAAGGTTTATGTAAGTAAATTGTCCCAGGAGCATGGCACCATTCGTGCACCAAATGAATTTATAGACTCAGTGGCTGTTGGAGATCTTATTAAGATACTTCCAGTTCATTCATGTATGACTGCAAATCTGCTAAAGAATTATATGACTACTGATGGACAGATGCTTTGATAAATCAAAAATAGACTGCTAACTCATTGGCGAATGTTGAAGATATTTCATCTTGTTCTTGCTATTTTTATTGCGATCACTGTTTTTCCTAGTACAGAACCAGAATTAGGAGCGGATGACAGCCTCTCGGCAACAAATCTATTGGCAGTCGCTAAATCCTATTATGATAAACAACCTGACCGTTCTGTAGCAATAATTGAGGAGGCATTGCAGATAGCAGTTGATATCAATTCTGTTGAGTTGCAAGTACGTGCAAAGCGATCAATGGGTTATTGTTACACGATAATGGGAAATTATGACCTGGCGGCTCAAAGTTACTTTAGAGTGCTCGAATTGGTAGGTGTTGGTAGTTCAATGTCAGCGGAAATATACAATAGGCTGGGTGAAATCATGAGGCAAAACGGGAGTTTTAATGATGCCTATAAGTATCACTTTAAGTCACTGCGTATGCTTCTTTCCACAAATGATTCATTGGGGCTGGCTAGTACTTTCAATAGTCTGGCATTGGTGCATGAAATGAAGGAATATTTTGATTCTGCACTTTATTATCATGGTAAGTCACTAAAAATTATGGAATTGTTACACAGTATTACCGGGATGGCAACTTCCTACAGTAATTTGGGCACCATATACAGGAAAACTGGCGACCTTGATAAGGCTTTGGAAATGCAGCTCAGAACCTTGAGTATTGATCTTGATCAGGGGGATAAAATAAATATAGCGATTACGCACAATAACCTCGGAGTTATATATATGGATCAGGGTAGATTCGGTGAGGCTGCCAATCATCTTGAAATTGCACTAGTATTATCTGTAAATAACAAGGCGTTGGATATTAGTAAATATGCCAATCAGCAACTGGCCATTCTTCAAGGAAAGCTTCATAATTATGATAGAGCGTACGACTACTTTAAAACTTATCTTAGCTTAAAGGATTCGCTGTTCAATGAGGATAAATCCAAGGAAATCGGAAAATTGGAAGCTAAATATGAGTTCGAAAAGGAGCTAGAGGAAGGGAAGCGAATAGAAATTGAATTACAGAAAATAAAAAATGAGAAAATTAACAGAAGGAATACACTTCAATACTCGATCATAGTTATTGTCATGGTCATGTTTTTTGCATCCATACTTGCTCTTACCCGTAGCAATATCCCCGTTCGCCTGATGGAGGGGCTGATCTTTTTCTCCTTCCTTTTGTTTTTTGAGTTTACGCTGGTTATGTTAGATCCTTATATTGAGCAATATTCCTCAGGAGCTCCTGCGATTAAGCTTGCGTTTAATGCTGCATTGGCAGGACTGATATTTCCATTACATTCATATTTTGAAATGAAACTAAAAGCTAGGATAAAGTGAAAGTGATGCGATTAATGATTTACTTTTTAGGGATTTTAATTATGAATACAGTTGCGAGTCGATTTTGTATAGCTGAATCTCAAAAAACTGATTCCCTTATAGAGCTTCTCCAATCTGAATTGCATGATACTGTACGAATAAATACTCTGAAGAGTCTTGCAATAAAATTGAAATTGCAAAACCCGGATACCTCGATTCTTCTAAGCTCTCTTGCCCTGGAGCTATCGCAAAAAAATAATTGGGAAAAAGGTATTGGCACATGTTATCATGTATTAGGAGAATTATACTGGCGAAAAAGCAACTATTCCCTTTCTCTGAGCTATTATGATAAGGCAGTTGACATCTGGGGACAATTTATCGAAGAGAAGCCGAATAGTATTTTTGCCTTAAAGGCGATGGCCTCAACTACGGGAAATATTGGTGTTGTGTATTCTAATCTTGGTAATTACCCTCAAGCATTGAAATATTATTTCAGGACATTGGAAGTGATGGAGAAAATCGACAATAAAAAAGCTATTGCCACGATGCTTGGCAATATCGGAATTATCTATTATTACGAAGGTGACTATCCTGAAGCTATGAAATATTACTTAAAAGCCTTAGAAATGGCTGAGGAGTTGGGTAACGAAAGTGCCGTCTCAAGGCATCTGGGTAACATCGGCATCATATACTTTGTGCAAGGCGACTTCCAGAAATCCTTGGATTACTATATGAGGGCAATGGAGCTTGATAATGAACTTGAAAACAGGAGGGGTGTTGCCAGGCACTTGGGAAATATTGGCATAGTCTACTTTGAATTGGGTAAATATCCAGAGGCAATGGAGTATTATCTAAATGCATTAAAAATAAAAAGACAATTAGGAGTCAAAAATCTATACGCCTCTACGCTTGGTAATATTGGAACGTTATTGACCGTTATCGAATCTTATGATGAGGCCGAAGCGTACTTAGATAGTGCATTGCAGGTTTCACAATTGGCTGGAATCAATGACATTGCATGGATTTATGAGGCTTTTGCAGAACTATATGAGAAGCAACATAGATTCAAGGATGCACTTGAAAATCTTAAGCTGGCCGAACAGTGGAATGATACATTATTTAACGAGCAAAAGAGCAAAGAAATTGGCAAGCTAGAAGCCAAGCATGAATTTGAAACAGCGGAGAGTGAACGCAAACGGCTAGCAGAAGAGGAGAGAGTCATGCTCAGGGAAGCTCAGCATAGGCGAGACAATCTTCAATATTCTGGAATCTTGATTTTTCTTGCACTACTAGGAATTGGTCTTTTCGCGGTAGTGGCCAGACCGCTTCGAGCAGTCAGACCGATTTACCTACGCCTGTCTGAAGGCATGATCTTCTTCACTTTCCTGCTTTTCTTTGAATTTACGTTGGTTTTGTTAGATCCTTATATCGAAGCCTATAGCGCAGGTGCTCCAGCGATAAAGTTGGGATTTAACGCTGTTTTGGCCGCATTGATTTTTCCGCTGCATTCCTTCTTTGAGACAAAGCTGAAAAAGAGATTGGCCAACTAAGGTGTTTAGCTAGCTACCTGGTACTGGTTGTTATTAAATGCTCCAAGTGCTTTCCCTGTAAAGGCCGTTCCTACGAAGGGAGTATTCACTGATTTGGACTTAATATCTGATTTAGAATAAGTCCACTTTTGAGTGGGGTTAAAAAGCGTAATGTTGGCTGTCTGGCCACGATCAATAACAGGTACAGGTATGTTGAGAATTTCCCTGGGCCGTATTGCCATTTTTTCAACCAGTTCCTTCTTGTTCAGTCCACTGTAGGTGTTTGCAGTAGCGTAAGCCGTTTCCAAGCCAATTATTCCGAAGGCAGCGTGATCAAACTCGCGATTCTTCATTTCGTTGTCTTCTGGACTATGATCAGAACATATTGCATCTATAGATCCATCTGCCAGGCCTTTTTTAAGTGCCTGTATATCTTTCTTTGTTCTAAAAGGAGGATTTACCTTATAGTTACTTTCAAAGCCTTCTAATGCAGAATCATCAATGCCCAGGTAGTGGGCAGCAACTTCCGCCGTAATGTTGATTCCCTTTCGCTTTGCGGCGCGTATCAGCTCTACTGTTTTGGCGCTGCTTACAGATGATATATGAATTCTTGATTTGGCATAATCCACAAGGCTGATGTCCCTTGCAACCATCAATTCTTCAGCAATAGAAGGCATCGGATTCAGGCCGAGGGATGATTGTGCATCACCTTCATTCATCATGCCATCTAAAGTAATCTCTTTTTCTTCTGAATGACTGATTATAAGCCCGTTAAACCCATTTACATAAAGTAATGATCGAAGCATAAGTCCGGCACTTTTTACGGGATTTTTCTCATCTGAGAAAGCCACCGCGCCCGACAAATGCATATCATACATCTCTGTCATATCTACGCCCTTTAAATCATGTGAAAGTGCGCCTACGGGATGCACATCTACAATAGATCCTTTCGACTTATGGAGAATGTATTCAATTTCTGATTTTGTATGTAGCGGTGGATTTGTTCCCGGCATACAAGCTACTCCAGTAAATCCTCCGAAGCTGGCTGCCTTCATTCCTGAATTTAAGTCTTCCTTATGCTCAAAACCAGGGTCCCTGAAGTTTACATGCATATCAAACCAACCTGGAGATATGTGTAGGTTGGCGTCTGTAATGGTCTTTGCCTTGCTGGAGATGGATTGACGGATAGAGGTAATCTTGCCGTTTTCAATAAGAATATCAAGCTTTTTACCGTTGTGAGGAGAATTAGGGTCTATAATTCTGGCTTGCTTGATCAGTAGATTCATATATTCTATCTACAAAATTTATGTTTTACCTGAGTATTCTCAATAAAACGACTTCTATTGCGAAAAAAGCCAGCGCGAAGATAATACAAAGTTTCCAGAGTTTCTTGCCCTCATTCATTTCTTCAATTTTGATGGCGAGATTACCAGGTCCGGCATCCAGTACATTAAGATTAGCCAGGTTTGATTCCTCAATGAACGCTATTAGCTCGCCTGATGAGGCACAGTCAAGATTTGATTCTCTCCTATTGTAATTAAAGGAGTAGGACTCTTTGTTTTCATCTTTCAGCGAAAGCTTATAGTTTCCAGCCTCATGAATCTGATTGTGAATCAATAATTCGGAACGTTGATTAATTGTTCTTACCTCTGGTATTATATCAAATTCTACGATATTATTTGAGCCCTTCCTTTTCAGGTGATAAACTAGCTCCTGAGCTTTGTTACTAGACCCTCTCAGCAGTAGGGGAGTATCATCTCCAATTGTGTAGAACAGTTGACTACGGTGCTGGCTGTTTATCCCTATTTTGTACATAACAGGAACAAAAATCGCATGTTCGGAGAAATTACTCTGATTTTTGTCTAAGGATATAGCAAATTGATAAACAGTCCCTTTTCCTACAATATACCTGGTGAGCAATGGCTCGCTGTTTCGCAGAAATATGAGAACATCTTCTTCGGCGGTGCAGAAGTTTGAAAATGTAAAGTGACTATACACTGTGGGTAAGTCCATATTCTCTGGTATATCATCAAATACATCTGCATAGAAATTACTTTCCAGATTCAATCGATAGGCAGCCGTTTGAATGGTATCAAAAGAGGTTATAAATCGAATATCATTGGGTTCATAAAGGTTCTGATTGTAAGACTGGATATCCGGATCTTCTCCTGGGAATATCACAATATTTCCTCCTCTGTTAATGAATTTTCCAAGCTCGTTTCCAAGTCCTGAGGATATGCTAGGAAGTCCATTTAATATAATTAAATCCTGTTCGGCGAACTTTGAGTAATCAATATTCTTCATGCCCATATTGAGGAGATTGAAATAATCGTCGTTCTCGAAGAGTGAGTTGACGTATTGACTAATACCAGTATCACTTAGGCATAGAATTACCAATTCACTTTGAAGATTGAATGAAAAATAAAATCGATCATCAAATGTTACCGGGAAATCAGTAAGTGACACTTCACAGTTTTTAATTCCTGCTTCTGTAAACGTAAAAGATAGAACGATGTCCTCATATGCGTTTGGCTGCAGTGAACAACTTGATAGCGCTTTTTGCGACCCATTAATAGTTAGCTTAATGGGCACATTTTCTCTTGGATTATCGCCGTTGTTTCTAATCCTGACTATGAGGTTCTCGGGCCGATCAATTTGGCGAATTGGCGATTCGAACCAACAGCTATCTATGTAGATGTTGTTCTGAGCTTGGGGAGTCACGGGCATCAATGTGGTGCTAATATTCGTATCACTTTCAATTTTACCAAAATTCAAGTTGCTCTTTTGAAAGTCTGATATTATAAAACTCTTTTTGCCTTCGGATTCCGAGTCTCTAAAAATGTCTTTCTGCCTGATAATTATTTCTGATAGTTTCTTAACTTCAGGCGAGAGCTCTATATCCTGTATGAGTTGAACCACCTCTTCTTGATTTACTGTTTTTTGATGTCTGGCTTCGAAGTCATTGGTAATTACCTGAAAACGATCTGTCGGCTTATAGGCCAGTGATATTTCAATGGCGCTCTCTTTTGCTTGCGCGAAGAGATGGCCATTCTCATTCTCAGCATCCATACTGAATGAGTTGTCAATGAAAATGCTGATGATATTGTCCTTGTTAGCAACGCGTTGGTCACTCACCGGAATGTAAGGTTGGGCAAAAGCAAGAACCAGGAACGTGATGGCAAGTATCCTGGAAAGGAGTACTAGCAGGTGTTTTAGTTTCGCTCGTGATCTGGTTTGTTTCTTGATGTCCTTCAGCAATTTGACATTGGTGAATACAATGCGCTCATACCGTTGAAAATTGAAAAGGTGAATGATGATCGGTATGGCGATTGCGGCAAGGGCAAATAGAAAGGAAGGATATAAGAAATTCATCGCTTGGTAACTAGGCCTTAATGATCTTTTCAGAAATTAGTTCATTCTTGCCAGATATAACTTTGAGGATATAAACTCCTATCCGAAGTGGAACTGTAGAGAAGCTAAAGACATTGGCTCCCTGTTTCGCCAAGCCTTCATATAATATCTTAATCAGTGAGCCTTTGCTATCGTAAACGGTAATGCTCACTTGAGCATCAGCTTCTAATTCAAAATAAACAGTTGCCGCGTCAACGAAAGGATTGGGAAATACTGGACGTTGAGGAATTGGCGAACTTGGGACCTCTGTTGGCTCAGTGATAGTAACAGTATCATATACCACGCAATTTGCCGCATCTGTTACCCGGACCATGTAATCGCCAGGTGGCAGGTCGGAAGCTGTATCATTCATTTGTGCATCAGGGTCATTCCATGAAATGCCTATAGGTGGAATCCCTCCAAGGACCTGTACGCTAGCACTGCCATCGCTAGCTCCAAAGACGCTTACATTGCTACTTGTGTCTATAAATGCACTTAGCACAGTTTCTAACTCTGATGTAACCTGTGTAACCCAAGTATAATTTACTTCATCTGACCTTCCATAAAATCCCGCCATCCACACAACCCCTGTGTCGTTATATTTCCTTTGAATCCCGGAATAGTCACCCCATCTTTCATCACCTGGATTGATGTTTCTGTCTATAGGCCCTTCGGCCTCCTTTAGTGAAATGAGATTGGAGTAAGTGTTGTCAGAACCATGAAGTATTGTAGAAATTCCAGGATCTCTAGTTGGAGAAGTGTGGTCCAAAGTAATAATTGACTGACGACTACAATCGTGAATTCCAGTGTAAGCGATATTCGGATAACCCAGATCCAGCGAATCATCTCTCAATATATTCGCTGTAAATATGGGAACATCATCAAGGTCATTGATAAATCCATGATAAATGGCTGCGAATCCACTGGTAGTGTCTATTGAACAGGACACATATTGAATTTCTCCATTTTCAATGAAGCCTCCCAAGATCCTGGCATCATTGGTAGCCAGAGAATCAGCTATGCTCTGTCGCCCGCTCGGTGGAGCTCCGTAAGGAAGGTTACTATGGCCAAGCGTTACATTTAGCTGTGTACCTGTGTTATATTGATCACCTGTTACCTCCACAAGGAATATGCTGTCGCTGAGAATGGTAAAGTTCTTATTAGATAACAGATAGATGTTATCTCCAACAGGCCCTGATCCTCCTTGAATAGGATTGAGATTTCGAATGTTTTTACCATCGTATTTGATGTCTTGCCAAAGCATAGTATTCAAAACGGAATCACCGTCGTACCCATTTTGTTTGTCGACTTGCCAAATTATCGTTTGTGCAAATCCCGTTTGCCACGGTTCTCCATCACGCAATAGATTAATGGTTAGGAAGAGCTCACCTTCTGATAGCGCAATGGCCGGATAATCGGTCCAGGTGGTGTCGTTTAAAGGATTGCCGGAAAACGCGTAAATATTCCAGGGGTCAGCCGGATCATTGGTTGAGGAAAAGCATACGATTATCTGACTCTCAATACTTGAGTAACCATTTAGAAACACCAATATGAAACGGTCGGAGATAGGATCGTACAGTATCTTGGGGTCAAATTTCCCATTATTGGTAAACTCTGTTGAAAATGAG
>NVRZ01000101.1 GCA_002401055.1 Bacteroidota bacterium | reverse complement strand
TGTTCATACCGGCGGTTATGCAGCACCATCCGGTAGTGATCCGGATTTCCGAACCCCATGGGGCGATGCCTTGGGAAGTCAATCTGGGCTTACTGGTTATCCAGCAGGTACTGTAAATCGACGTGTGTTTTCTGGAAAGGAAATGACCTCAGGGGGAACAGCAATGGGAAGAGGCAATTGGACCAGCGCAGGGTCTGAAATACTCGGAGAAACTTCTGTGGTAAACGTTGCCAGTACTAGTGAGATTAACGTTTCAACGGGAGTAATAACGATTATGGCGGAGGTGTACTACACAGGAAACTCCAATACATCCACAAACAAATTAATCGTTGCTATACTGGAGGATAACGTAAAGGGGCCTCAAACTGGAGGACCCACATTCAACCCTGATAACTATGATGAGCAAGGGAATTATCTACACCAGGACATGCTAAGAGACTTTGCTACCGGACAGTGGGGATCAGATATTACAACTACAACTTCGGGGTCCTTTTACACCGAGACGTTTTCATATATTATTCCATCTTCTTATAACGGAATTGTGCCGAATTTAGGAGAGATGAGCGTGGCTGTTTATGTAGCTGAAGGACAACAAAAGATATTATCCGGTTCATATTCAGCGGTTACTTTTACCGGAATTGCTGAAACGAATAACGCCGCTGTTGTTTCGATTGCAGATTTAGGGCCTATTTGTGGAACAATGGTCACGCCAACGGTAACGATTAAGAACATGGGGAGTGCATCTCTTATGAGTTTGGATATAACTTATGATGTAAATGGAGGTACGAGCCAGATGTATAGTTGGACAGGAGACTTAGGCACTTATAAAGAAGAGACTGTAACAATCCCTGGTGTAGCATTTACACCTTCTGGCACAAATACTATTAATGTAACTTTCTCAAACCCAAATGGTAGCACTGATGAAGACGTATCTAACGATCAAGCATCATCAAGTTTTACCGACGCTATGGAAACGGATGTTGTGTTGGCAATGGAGATTCTAACGGATGACTACGCATCGGAAACAACTTGGGATCTGACCAATGCTGTGGGTACAGTTGTTTATTCTGGAGGTAGTTCTTACGCTAACAACACAACGTATAATGAAACTTTCTACCTAAGTGAAGGTTGCTATAAGTTTACGATATATGACTCTTATGGCGATGGCTTGGCTTTTGGTACAGCAGGTTATTATACGCTTACCGACTTAAGCGCGACTGTTATAGCCGGAGGTGTGAATTTTGGTTCTGCTGATGCTACACCTTTTGAATCGGTTTGTGCAGCAAGCAGTACTGTTAGCATGAGCACTACCGAGTCTAGCTGTGGATCGAATAATGGAAGTGCTATGTGTACGGTAGTTGGCACGTCAGGTCCTTACGCTTATGAATGGTCTGATGGACAGACTACTTCAACGGCTAGTAACTTAAGTGCAGGAGTATATATGGTTACGATAACTGATGCATCAACATGCTTTACTGTTGAAACCATCATCGTTAATGATGCTGGTGCGGCAAGTGTGTCATCCTTTTCTCCATCAAATGCTTGCTGGAACGTCGCTTCAGGATTTATTGATCTTACGATTACGGGAGGAACGACTCCATTTACTTATGTATGGAGCAACGGCGCAAGTTCATCGAATTTAACAGGGCTTACAATCGGCAACTACACTGTAACAGTTACAGATGGTTCTGGTTGTGTATCACTTAGCACGACAGAAGTAACTTCTGCTGATGCAATCGTTGTTACGTCAACGGTAAGCGATGAAAACCTTGGTACTGATGGATCTATCTATATCTCTACGACTGGTGGTACACCTGCATATGTATACAGTTGGTCAGGGCCAAATAGTTTCACGTCATCGCTTGAAGACATCTCTGGATTGGCTGGAGGAACTTATGACCTTACTGTAACTGATGGGTTTCAATGCGTCTTGACTAAAACCTACGTTGTAGCTGACGGTCAGGTAGGAATATCTACTGTGGATGCACCTGTTGAAATGACAGTATATCCAAATCCATTTAATGAGAATGCTACTGTGCAGTTTACGTTAAGGAAAGCGGAAAAGGTTAGCATAGCAGTTTATAATCTTGTGGGACAAGAGATCTTTATGGAAGAAGAAGGGACACTTGGTGCGGGTGATCACCGAATAACCATAGATGGAACCAATCTTGTACCTGGAATATATTTTGTGAATGTTAGAGTAGGAGAAAAAGCTTACTTGAAGAAAATAGTTCACACAAAATAAGCGAAGAGGTTATAGAATTCCTTTACTAGCAGATCAGCTTTGGCGCAATTATTGCGTTCTAAAGCTGATTTGTTATTTTAGCACAATGAGTATGAGTACTATGAAAAAGACAGGATTGGTTTTACTAGCAGTTTTAATTTATGGATTTAGCTTTTCGCAGTCATCTGTGCGGAAAATTCCTTCTGTAAACGTTAAAACATTAGATGGACGGACCGTTAATACTTCAGGAATATCAAACGCGGGAAAACCGATTATAATCAGTTTCTGGGCGACTTGGTGTAAGCCTTGCATCCGAGAGCTCGATGCTATTGCTGATGTTTATGAAGATTGGGTAGAAGAAACGGGCGTACAGCTCATTGCGGTATCAATTGATGACAGCAGAAACTCGGCCAAGGTTGGTCCATTTATAAATGGAAAAGGATGGGAATTCAAAACACTTCTCGATCCAAACGGTGATTTTAAGAGAGCCCTTGGTGTAAATATGGTGCCGCACACATTTCTGATTAATGGGAAAAAGGAAATTGTTTGGCAGCACACTACATATGCAGATGGCGATGAAGATGAACTCTATGAGCTAGTCGTAAAAGTCGCTGCAGGCAAAAGTCTCAAATAGAATTATATTTACATCCTAACATTACAGGGTTTGAAATCTAGAGTTCCGTTAACCTTTCTATTAGCTCTTCTCCTACTGTTTGCGGTTAAGTTGCACGGCCAAAATCAGGGGCTAGGTTTTATTCCTGGCGAGATACATGGCAACTTTCAAGCAGACGTTCAATATTACAATACCGACACTGCTATTGGGGCTCCAGATGTTCCAGAGAAATTATTGATGCGTGGCTTTTCCAATATCAATTACACACTGGGTAAATTCTCGGCAGGCTTGCGCTATGAAAGCTATCTAGCCACGTTACAAGGCTTTGACAGCCGCTATGACGGGAATGCCATCCCCTATCGGTACGCTACCTATCAAAATGAAAAACTCAATGTAACTGTTGGTAGCTTTTACGAGCAGTTGGAAACGGACTGATATTTCGAAGTTACGAAGAATGGGGGCTTGGATATGACAATGCCATGGACGGCATAAGGCTGAAATACGAGCCATTGAAGGGCGTTTATATAAAAGGTGTCATTGGTAAACAGCGTTACTTTATGAGTAGCGGATCGGGGGTAGTTAGAGGCTTAGATTTGGAGTTCTCACTGGCCGATATGTTTGATTCGCTATTTACCAAAGCAAACATAATTATTGGTGGAGGTATGATCAGCAAATACCAATCGGATCAAGATCCTATTTATAAACTACCGGAAAATGTCGCTGCGTTTGCTGGCCGATTAAACCTAATAACTGGTAAGTTTAATATTGGTGCCGAATACGCTTACAAGATTAACGACCCATCGGCAGCCAATAGTTATATATATAAAGACGGCGAATCTTTTCTTTTTACCGCATCGTACTCAACCAAAGGACTGGGAATCCTTTTAACAGCAAAACGTGTTGACAACATGGACTTTCGATCCGACAGAACTGCCAGCGGAAGCTCACTGAACATTAATTACATACCGGCTATATCAAAAGTTCATACATACAGCCTTGCCGCTTATTACCCCTACGCAACCCAGCCGAATGGCGAGATGGGTATTCAGGGTGATATCATCTATAAAATAAAAAGGGGATCTGCCCTTGGCGGGAAATATGGAACAAGCATCTCAATTAATTATTCTAACATATTCGGGATAAAAAGATCTGCAGTTAATGACACTACAGCAGTTGGTGAGTCCGGAACATTGGGATATAAGTCAAACTTCTTTGAAATCGGTGAAACAAAGTATTTTGAAGATTTCAATATTAACATGTCGCGAAGGTTCACCAAGAAATTTAAGGCGGCCGTGTCATTTATGTACTTTGAGTACAACAAAGACGTGATACAAGGTTTCGGAAATAAGTACGGTACAATATATGGGAATGTTGGCGTGGCGGACCTTACCCTAAAGTTAAAACCCAAGAACAGTATAAGGGTTGAGCTTCAGCACTTGTATACAGAACAGGATGCAGGGAACTGGTTAATGATGCTCGCCGAATATACATTAGCACCGCACTGGTTCGTTGCGGCCTTTGATGAGTACAATTATGGTAATGAAAAGTCCGAAAAACGCTTTCATTATTTTACCGCTCAAGTAGGATACAAGAATAAAGGAAACACATTTACGTTAGGCTATGGAAGACAACGTGCAGGGATTTTCTGTGTAGGGGGAGTATGCCGTAATGTGCCGGCTTCCAATGGCATCACACTTGCGATTACAAGCAGTTTTTAATAACTTTGATAGTAATGAGAACGCGTCATAATTACTTATTTGGAGCAACGTATTTAGTCTTTGCAATCCTGTTTATAGGATGTGACATAGTGGAAGGGCCATATATTGAAGGTGCTCAGACTGGGTCGGATACTTCTACGGTTTACACCCGTAAAGTATTGGTTGAAGATTTTACCGGACACACTTGCGGTAATTGCCCTAGAGCGGCTGAGACGGCACACACTTTAGAGCAGCTTTACGGAGAGCAAATAGTGGTTGTAGGAGTGCATATTGGTTGGTTCGCCAAGCCAGTAAACAGTCCACCAAATCCTGATAGTTCTTACATATACGATTTCCGAACAACTGCAGGCACCGAGATCGACGTTCAATATGGCATTGATGTTGCAGGTCTTCCGCGAGGAATGGTGAACCGCATTGAAGTAAGTGGCAGTCCAATATTGGGGTATTCCGCTTGGGGAACTGCTGTAGCTGGAATTGTTGACCTTCCGCCCGACTTGAAAATTGAAATCAGCAACTCTTATAACGAGATTTCAAGGTTGCTGGATGTAACTGCTGATGTGACCTTTTTGAATAATATGACTGGCACCTTTAACGTAGTTGCTCTTTTATTGGAGGACAGCATTGTCAATTGGCAGTTGGATTATCTTGCAAGTCCAAATAGTATTGAGAACTACATGCACAGGCATGTTTTGCGAAGTTCAATTAGCAGCACCTGGGGCGACCAAATTGCCCAGGGCAACATGAGCTCAGGCGCCACATCCTCAAACAACTACAGCATAACACTTAATAACACCTGGGTGGAGGGCAAATGTTCGGTAGTGGTTTATGTCTATGACGTCGGCTCCAGTGAGGTGATACAGGCAGAGGTGTTTAAAGTGATGTAACTAACCTCACACAAGCACAGCGATCTTCCACTTATCAATTCATAGTTCCGATGACGAGAATATACCTTTTGCTAATCATCTGTTGTCTTACAGCGACGTTAGCAAGCTCGCAAGGGTTTGATGCAGGTATCCTTACAGGTGCCAACATGAGCCAGGTAGATGGTGATCGATTGGCCGGTTACAAAAAAATTAATGGAATATTCGGAGTATTCGTGAACCGAAAGTTTAACAATATTTTGCGTGCCCAGATGGAAATGAACTATATAGGAAAGGGCAGCAAACAGGCTGCCAATCCAGATAGCGGGATTACATACTTCCGCAAAATTTCACTTCACTATTTAGAAGTTCCGCTAATGCTGCAATTTTGGTGGGAGAAGTACAATGTTCACGTGGATATGGGAATAACATACGGGGTTTTATTATCTCAACGAGAGGAAGACGAGCATGGCGACAAAGTTTTGGTAGGCCCGTTTAAGGATACGGAATTCGGATTTATCTTTGGCATAAATTATGGGTTCTACGAAAGGTTAACCGTGGCATTGCGCTTTGGATATTCAATTATACCAGTAGCACACACTGCACATATCATTGCCTGGCATAGCTATGGCGGATCCTACAACAATCTACTGAGCCTTACGGTTCAATACCAACTCAACAAAAATGAATAAAGTAATACTGGGAATTACCGGTGCGAGTGGCTCAATTTATGCTAAAGTATTGTTGGATAAGCTTGAACAACTTTCTGATCAAATTGAGGAAGTGGGTATCATCCTTTCTGATAATGCAAAAAAGGTTTGGGAGGTAGAGCTAGGTAACTCAGATTACAAGAAGATTACATTTAAAGTTTACAACAAAATGGACTTCAACGCTCCTTTTGCCTCAGGATCGGCGAAGTACAACATCATGATCGTTTGCCCTTGCTCCATGGGAAGCATGGGCCGGATTTCGGCGGGTATTTCAGACGATTTGCTGACCCGAGCCGCAGATGTGATTTTGAAAGAACGGAGGAAACTAATATTGGTTCCTCGTGATACACCTTATAGTCTCATTCATTTGAACAACATGCGAACCATAACCATGGCCGGCGGAATAATTTGCCCTGCCTCACCTTCCTTTTACAGCAACCCCAAGGATTTTGAAGAATTGGCCGCTACAGTAGCGGACCGAATTTTAGATCTATGCGGATTTGAAATTAAGTCGTTTAGGTGGAATGATTAACGATTTCTGTTAATCCCCGATAAAATAATTTTCCAACCCTAGAATTTGAATCAAGTCTGTAGAATCATTAATGTTTACAGAATCCCTTTTTATCAAACCAATGTTTTTGGAAAAATAATCAAAGTAAATGTGGTTATCATTATAGATATCAGACTCTCTGACTATAATCACATCTTGGTATAAAATTGAGTTTTGTATCTGTATAGCCGTATCATTTGATACAGTAACTCTTCTATATCTTGGCGGAGACAAAATACTTGTTTGAAATGTGCTAAACGAAATTCCACATATTAGGGTAGAATCAATTACTGGTGAGTAAATAGGGGAAAGAATACCACAAACTGCGCCCATGCCACAATAATAAGTATATACAAAATTCTGACCCTGAACACATACATTCATATTTAAAAAAACTGGCCTGCATTTTTCTTCACAATCTTCATAAGAATTAGAAATTTGGTACTTAATTATTTCATTATTATCATTTATATATTCCCACCACGAGTTTGGGTATGCAGGGAAATACTCACCTGGAAACTGTTCGTCTGTACAGGCAGTGATTTCGGTTACTGGAGAATCCTTTTTGCAACCTGTTGTGAATAGAAATAACAACATGACTATTAGTAATCCTGATACCTTTTTCATTTTCAAAATGTTTGTCAACTACCCTCACGAGAAGCTACTCGTAGAGTACGTGTTGATCGTACAAAACGTTTCGTTTTCGGCAATACGGCTATTTCTCAAAACTTCGAGCACCAATATCAATTGTATTCGCCTCAGGATCATGGAGATTTTCAGAATAGGCAATAAATCTACACGGTGACATTTTTGTTAAAGAAAAATCGTGCGATTCTGCATCTACAAAGAGCGGGTCCCCAACAATATTTCCTTCTCCAGCAATTACTTTATTGTCTGAAATTGAATGAATACAATTGGCTTTAGAAAACTCGTCAATGAAAATATCCGTAGAATTTTGGTAATAAATGGAGTTGATTATTTCAGCGTTGCTTCCCGGCTCCAGCGTGTCTAAGCGCAATACGGCTACACCCGTCTTGTTGCTTACATAAGTGTTGTTTAGCAAAACACTTTCCGATCCGTCCTTAACACAAATACCAACATTGCAATCATATATTTCATTGCGGTATACGGTAATGTCCGTTGAGCTGCCAAATCCCTCTGAACCTATTTCGATTCCCCGATCAAGGTAATTTGAAATGATATTGTAGCTTATTAACACGCCGTGACAACCGTTAAGGTCAATTGCATCATCCGTTCCTTCATTGAACGTACATCCTGTTATATAGCTGGAATCGCAGGATATATATTCAACAGCATCGTTAACGTGATTGAAATCACAAGCAGACACGCTGGTATTGTTGGATCTAAGCACAAGAATGCCTTCGCCGGTTAAATTGCTTTTGAAATGGCTATTCGAAATAGTAACAATGCAGTGATCAAGCCATATTAGGGTTTCATCCCAAAGCAAGTCTTGGCTATTTGTTATCGTCAATTCCTTGATACCCACGGTTACACCTTTACCGTATATTCTACCATCTTCGATACGCGTATATTCTATAATGATAGAATCACCAGGGGAGTCCATTATTATTTGTCCCCACCCATGGCCGGAGTTCGAATATATTTCAATGGGCTGTTCCTTGGTTCCAATTGCTTTAAAATTTCCATGAACGACAATGTTAACTCCCGAATCAATATACATCTTGACCCCCGCTTCGATAATTAAATCGATTCCCGGTTCAAGTTCAATATCCTCTTTTATGTAGTAGGGAGAGTCTTTAAGCGTAAACGACATTTCATCATTTGTTTGTATGACAAAACATGCAGCTCCAGAAATGAGGATACATGTAATGATAAAAAGTGCTGCCTTCTCGAGCTTCATTTTGTGTTATACTTTCTTCTAGAAAAATCCATCAAAATTTACAATTATAAAATTACGATATATAAGCATTTCCATAACCAATAGTTACTCGCGAGAAACGGATTTTGGCCCTTAAGGGATTTAAAACTGCCTCAACATTACATGCCTTTTCCGTATAAAATTTCCCTCCTTTTCTATTCAGGGCAATATATATTAACTATTGGCGGTTAATAACTTGTCGACGAAACGCTTGTTTTACCAGACTAATGTTTATATTATTACATTACCCTTAAAGTCCCTACTATGTTAGAATACTGTAAAGACATTCTTCTAAAAGTAAGTTTTAGCCCTAATTTATTCAGGAAAGAGCTCCGTAAATCAAGTAGCTGGCTGGATAAAAAAGAAAGGGTTGCCTTAAAAACCTGGTGCCTGGCAACATTTGGCCATATGTATCACGATGTGATCATCGAAGTATTTCGACGGCTTCCTTTGGAGCAACTTTCTTAGTAAAAGCAACATTTTCTTTTAACCTTTTGTACCCCGGCCTTTGGAGAGGTGAGTCCTTAAACGTTTTGTTAAATACCTCCAAAGTCATTTCTTCCCAGTCGCGTGCGGTCATGCCCAAGAGTTTTTCCGAGCCATTGAAATCAGGCTCAGTATGTGCACTGGAAAACCTGTTCCAAGGACAGACGTCCTGGCAAACGTCACATCCAAAAGCCCATTCATCAAGCTTCCCTTTCAACTCTAATGGAAGATTCTCCTTGAGCTCTATCGTATAGTAGGAAATGCACTTGCTGCCATCAACTACGTAGGGTTCAACAATTGCATCTGTAGGGCAGGCGTCTATGCATTTTGTACAAGTGCCACAGTAATCTGGAACAGGACCATCATATTCAAGTTCAAGGTCAATGATCAGTTCTGCTA
>NVRZ01000100.1 GCA_002401055.1 Bacteroidota bacterium | reverse complement strand
TACCAATCCTTTACTTCATCATAAATATCCCGCCACAAAGGTAGAAATTGCTTACCCAGCCATCTCCTTGATAGCCTTTACCAACCTGTCGAGATCGTAAAGGGTTGTGTACACATGCGGTGTTACACGAACTCCATGTACCACTTCGTGATTAATGGACGTTGTATGAATCTTGTAGTTCTTGAAAAGATAGCTACCGATATCACCGGGTTCCATGCCCTCTATTCCGAAAGTGCACAAAGCACAGCTATAGGCCGAATCAAAAGAGGTATAGAACTTAACTTTAGGAAGGTCCTTTACCTGATTCGCCCAATAGTTTTTCAGATACCGCAGACGCTCTTCCTTTCGTTTGCCTCCTATAGACTGATGGAAATCAAAGGCCTTTCCTATCCCCTGCTCTGTAGGGAAAGACCTTGTTCCCAAGACTTCAAATTTCCGAATGTCATCGCTCAATGGATTATCATTGGAAAACATGGTCCACATGCTTGAAATCTTTTCCTTTTTAACAAACATGAAACCGGTTCCAAAAGGAGCGCAGAGCCATTTGTGCAAGCTTGTGCCGTAATAGTCGCAGTCAATATCCTTCAAGTTGTACTCTATATGTGCAAATGTGTGGGCACCATCTAAGATTACCTCTATTCCCTTCTTATGTGCGGCAGCTGTTATGGCTTTGGCAGGTAATATTTGTCCGGTGTAGTTGATCATGTGTGTGATGTGCACTATCTTAGTTTTGGAAGTAAAAGCAGCCTGATAGCGCTTAACTATTTCCTTATCATCCTCCATGGGCATGTCCAGCTCAATAAATTTGAGTACGATACCGTCACGCTTCTCTCGCTGCTTCCAGGAGTTCATCATATTGGGATAGTCATACTTGGAAAGGACGATTTCATCGCCTTCTTCCAGATTAAGTCCGAATATTATAGTCTCCAGCGCCTCCGTTGTATTTCTGTTGATGGCAATCTCTTCTGCATCGCAACCAGCCAAGTGAGCTAATTTTTGCCGAATCGGTTCACGTCCCTTGTCCAAAACGCGCCACATGTAATAAGAGGGCGCTTCGTTGCAAAGCCTGTTAAAGCGCTCAAAAGCATCTTGCACCACTTTTGGTTGCGGACTAACGCCTCCATTGTTCAAATTGGTGAGCGTAGCAGAGACTGTATATGATTGTTGAATGAATCTCCAAAATCCCTCATCCTGAGCTGCATCTTCTGGAGAAAGGTGTTTTATTTTGTTGAGCTCCGATTTAAGCTCAGCGGCATAAATAGGATCAATTAGAGAGGCAGCAGAAAAGGCTGCTCCTGCAAGTCCTAATTTCCTGAGAAATTCTCTTCGTGGTTCTGGGTGCTGCATACTTTTATGAAATAGTGAAGATATGACTTTAGATAAATATAGAGAATATTTTGATCAGGGTATCATTATCATGTGCATCGAGCTTTGACCTTCTTTTTCAATTTTCAAATAATAAACTCCGCCAGGCATATCTGATAAGGAGAAAGTGTGGCTATAAGTTCCAATGGTTTGATTTTGGAAAAGCGTGGGTTGGCGGATTAATCTTCCCATTCTATCGTAAAATCTTATATGCACATCACTATCCACGAATAAGCGGTAAACAATATTGAATTTACCCTGTACTGGATTTGGGAAAACTTTAACAGCTTCACCAAAACTTTGTACATGCGTTGTCGTTTTTGATAGTGCACGAAACGCATTTAGCCTACCATATCCATAATATCGATCCCATCCAGGGGTATCTTCTCCTGATAAACCAATCATGTCATCAGACCTCATCCTCAATATGTTTCGAATCTCTGCTGGCGACCTGGCTGGATCCTGCGCCTTTAACAAGGAAGCTACACCAGAAACCAAAGGCGTTGAGAAAGAGGTTCCTGCTCCAAAGTAATTGTAATTAAAAGCATTAAAATGATCTAGAATATAAATATAGTTACCCGGTGCTACCAAATCGATATGGTTTCCATAATTGCTTCCGCCTGTTCCCTTGCCGAGAAAATCCACTGAGCGCTTATCGTCAGAATCAGTTGATCCAACCGCAATAACATTTTTAATTGCTGCTGGATAATATGACTTACCGACACCGTCATTTCCCATGGCGGCCACTACCAATACTAAATTTGCTTCTGCATATTCTACTGCCTGTGCCATCCCTAAAGAAGAACTCTCACCTCCCAAAGACATATTAATTACATGCGCACCATGATTGACAGCGTAGTATATACCTTCAATCCAAACCGAATAATATCCCCACCCTGTTGCCTCAAGCACCTTGCAATTCATTATTTTACAATTCCAATCCACACCAGCATATCCAGAATTGTTGTTTCCCGTAGCTGCAGCCAACCCTGCAACTGCAGTACCGTGTCCATTGTCGTCCGATGGATCTCCATCTCCATAGGCAAAATCATATCCGTTCACATCATCCGAATACCCATTATAATCATCATCTTTTCCGTTGCCCGGAATTTCGCTCTTATTTACCCAAAGCCTGCCCTCAAATTCAGGATGATCAATTCGAATGCCGCCATCCATAATTGCTAAAACCACTGATTCTTTCCCAGTCTCAATTAACCAACCCAATTCCATATCTATGTCTGCATCATATGCTGGTGTAGACAATGTAAAGGAAGAATCATTGTAGAGATACCACTGCCGATAAAAAAAAGGGTCGTTGGGAAAGGTATCAGAGGTAACTCCAAATGCGAAACCGATATAATCAGGCTCAACAAATTCAAAATAACCAGTAGCCTGATAGAGCTCAATGACCTCATACATTTCAAGTTCTTTAGAGAAATGCATCAGATAAAGTCGGGAGATATCTGCCATTCCCATTTTTGAATTGTCGAGTACGTTACCTTTATAAATCCGCTCCGCACGAATAAAGCCAAACTGATTGTTTAGGCGCTCAACTTCCCCGTTTGAAAAGTTGTTCAGTATCAGCAACCTTTCCTCAGGCTGCATTACATTATCAGCCAATTTAACGACCAAACGATCTGGAGCATACGCGGGTAGCTGAGCGAGGCTAAAGAGTGGAAGCAGGAGCAACGGAATTACGACAGCTAATTTGTTTGTTCTGCTTCTATTCATTTTCATTACCCTACATAATCATCGGCGAGTTTAACAAAATCAATTCCATCAAAATTTCCCGATGTCATCATCAAGATAACAATTATTCTACTCTCTATATTCAACAAAGCATCCCTAACCTCCTCTGAATCAGTATATACCTGAAGATTATTATTGCCGAAAGCCTCCTTTACCTGTTCCATCCTTAAAGGTGCCAATTTCTTATGCTCTATCGTGTGAGGATTGTAGTAGACCATTGCAATGTCTGCTGAGTCCATTGAGTTTTTGTACTCCCGCAAGAACTCCTCATTTAGGCTACTAAACGTATGCAACTCCAGGCAAGCGACAAACTTCTGCTCAGGAAATTGCTTTCTTACCGCTTTGGTAGTTGCTATTACCTTGGAAGGAGAATGGGCAAAATCTTTGTACATAACAAAATTATCTGACCTGTGCACCAACTCCATTCGATTGGAAGCACCTTTAAATGATGTAATTGCTTTGAGGAACTGATGCTGGTCAACACCCAGTTGCTGACAGATCAATCGGGCACCTTCCATATTGGCTAGGTTGTGTTCTCCAAAAACTTCAAGCAGAACATCTTCTCCTTCCTCTACTTTCAATAGAGTTTGGCCATTGCTGATTTCATGCTTTGGAAGCCCATATGGATAGAGTGTAGCATGCACATCTGGAGATTTACAAAGCTCCTTGACGTTCTCATCCAACTCACAGTAAATCAAGGCACCCTCTGCTGGAATTTGCTGAACAAATATTCTAAACTGCTCCAAATAACTGTCAAAAGTGGGAAAGACATTGATATGATCCCATGCTATGCCACTAATCAGGGCTATGTCAGCCTGATAGAGGTGAAATTTGGGCCTTCTGTCTATCGGAGATGATAGGTACTCATCACCCTCAAAGATTGCAATAGGAGCGTCTTCAGTAAGCCTGACCATCGTGTCAAAGCCCTCCAATTGTGCTCCAACCATGTAATCACAGTTTATTTTGTGATGATGCAGCACATGTAATATCATGGCTGTGATGCTGGTCTTTCCGTGGCTCCCGCCTATCACCACCCGCTTTTTGGATTTGGTTTGCTCGTACAAAAACTCGGGGTAGGAATAGATTGTAATGCCGAGTTCCTTTGCTTTTAATAACTCAGGGTTGTCCTCCCGAGCGTGCATTCCCAACACAATGCAATCCAGATTTTGGTGAATGTTGGCCTCGTCCCATCCCATTTTGGATGGTAGTAAACCATGCAAGTCAAGGCGCGAATTAGATGGCTCAAATATCTCGTCATCTGATCCAGTAACTACGTCACCTTTTTTGTGTAACGCAATGGCCAAATTATGCATTGCACTACCTCCTATCGCTATGAAATGTACCTTCATATTATTATGACACGCTTAGACAAATGTAACAACCGCCTTACGAAATACGAAATTGCCATCTGTCTCCTCCGGAGTACAGTTGACAACTACGAAAATACAAACCGGTTCGGTTAAACTTGCCGAAAGAGTACCCGGTTCGTATATTCGTACCGCGCCGAGAAGTTAAACGAAGTGTATGCTTCTGGCGAGGTTTCGTATTTCGTATAAAATTGACTAAATATTAAAATGAACCTATATCCCATAAATGCCGGTAATTTCAAACTCGACGGTGGTGCCATGTTTGGTGTGGTTCCAAAATCTCTGTGGACGCGTACAAATCCTGCGGATACCCACAATATGATTTCTATGTCCATGCGCTGTCTGCTCATCGAAGATGGGGATAAATTGATCCTGATAGACAACGGAATGGGAAACAAACAGTCAGAAAAGTTCTTTGGTTACTATTATATGTACGGAGACGATTCCATTGATAGCTCATTAAAAGCCCATGGATTCGGTCGTGATGATATAACAGATGTGTTTCTCTCACACTTGCACTTTGATCACTGTGGAGGAAGTATAGAATGGAATGAAGACAAAAATGGATACAGGCCTTCATTTAAGAATGCAATATACTGGAGTAATAAGCTGCACTGGAATTGGGCAAGCGTACCAAACGTGCGTGAAAAGGCGTCTTTTTTAAAGGAAAATATATCACCTATTGAAGAAAGTGGTCAGCTCAACTTCGTAGCGACGCCTGATGAGAATAACATATATGCCGACAATGTGCTTGATTGCATGAATGTGCTTTTTGTTAATGGGCACACTGAAGCGCAGATGCTTCCCCACCTCACGTACAAGGATAAAACTGTGGTGTTTGTTGCAGACCTTCTTCCAACGCATGGACATATTCCCATTCCCTATGTGATGGGTTACGATACCAGACCGCTACTCACAATTGGTGAGAAGGAGAAATTTCTTCAAAAAGCAGCTGATGAAGAACAAGTACTGTTTTTTGAGCATGACCCGGATGTGGAATGCTGTACCGTACAACATACGGATAGGGGTGTACGGATAAAGGATAAGTTTAAGTTAGCAGATCTATAAAGTATGCTTAGAATAATTTTCAGATTGATATTTTTTTTAAAGGGCTGGAAGCTCGACGATGCGCTCTTAAAAGAGCACAACATATCCAGATGTGTAATGCTGGCTGCTCCGCACACCTCTAACTGGGACGGAGTATTTCTAATCGCGGCATTTTTGAAAATGGGGGCACCAATTAGGTTTACGCTGAAAAAAGAATGGATGAGATTTCCATTAAATTATTTGATAGGCCCCTTGGGAGCAATTGGAATTGACAGAAGTCCCAAGGATGGCTCGACAGAGAGAATTAGCATGGTGGATGCCATGGCCAATCTGTATAAGGATGGCGGCGAAATGTATATTGTTATCGCGATTGAAGGATCGAGAAGTCCAAGGGACGAATGGAAAACAGGCTTTTATTATGTTGCTCAGAAAGCTGAAGTCCCTATTATCTGTGGATATTTGGATTATAAGAACAGGGTTGCGGGAGTGGGAAAGATCATCCATCCATCAGGAGATGTGGAGGCCGACATGCAAGATATTGTAAATTTTTACAGAGATATTACGCCCTGCATTCCTGAGAATTTTGTACTGGATAAAAAGTATCAGTAAAAGAAGACCGTGCTCCTTACCTTTTTATAAAGATAAATTGTCCACCCTCATCACCCGCACTCTTGATAGGTGAAAATTTTGGCGACTGCTCGGAATTGTTGGTTACTGGTATCTTGATCTTGTCGTAGAGCTGACCAGCATCCATGTATTTCTTATTGTTATTGCCCAGTACCTTGAGGAAATAGTAGGCAAAAACTGAATGACCATCTCTACCGCCGTCCATTACTGGCTCCAACCCACCAGATGTAATTGCTTTACGAGAAGGTAATGCATGAACTTCTTTGTAGTACTTTTCTGAATCATCAAATGGTACCATCACGGTGCTTCCACGAAAGATATCACCACTAAAGCAGGCATCAGATACCAACAGTGTATGTTTTGACCGAATTCCACCCATAAACGTTTGAATGTCGGAATTGGAGATATACTTAGAAGTTGACGAAGTTGAAGCATCAACTGGAACCCAATATCCTTTATTTAACTCCTTCTTGTACTCGCCATGGCCCGAATAATAGATGAACAGGTTATCCTGTGGTTTAACATTGGCCACCAACCATTCCATCTCGGAAATAATAGCTTCCCTTGTTGCCTGGTTATCATATAACTTCCTGAAGTGATCAAACTTATACTTAGACTTAAGTAATGCTTCAACCGCTTTGGCATCGTTAACAGCATTACCTAAAGCTGGCCAGGTTCCTGTATAACGATCTATACCAATAATCAGTGCATAATATTGTCCTATTTGCATGCTAGAAGCACGAGATACGTTTAGTCCTTTTAATGGGTCTCCGCTTCCTCTGTACAAAGGCTGTCCTTCACTTCCCGTACTTACATGCGCAATGGCTAAATTAGAAACCGGAAGTTCCTCTTTCATGGTTACTTTCAAATCCAAGTCTTCGATGTTTGTGTATTTTGCTCCATCAATTCTGAGCCCAATGTCCATCGCTTTTTGCGTGAATTTATCCGTAGCGTAGAATTCCATAGATATCTCCTTCATTTCACCCGGCTCCAATACCGCTATGCTTTCAGACAGTTTATTGGTCGCCATAACATTAGCGGGTAGCAAGAAATTAACCTTAAGATCCTTTGCTTGTCCAGCAGAAGTATTTTGCAATTGCATGGTAAGCGTAATGGGAGCCCCAATGGCAGCTTTCCCTGTTGCTGAGCTGTACTTATAATCCATAATCATTATATAGCTATAGCTCTCTGCTCCCTTGGATTGAAAACTTGTTGTTAGCGGATCAGGATTAAAATTATTGGCTTCCTTAATGGTAACAGTAAAAGTACCACTGGTGGTTTCCATGTCTGGCTGAGGATAAAGCTTAATTTCTACGTGTTGCTTTTTCCCTCCGCTTAGATTTCCAATGAAGTATTCATTCTCAAAGTTCAACCCAGCAATTCCAGTAGATTTAACCAGGGCGACTACATCGTATGCCACCCCCTTGCCTTCATTTTTAATAGAAAAATTCAGTGAAGCCTTGTCGTCATTTTCAATGAGGCCATTTCCATTTTTATCATTCAGTTCTAAAGCTGAGCAAATCAGTTTAGGCTTCTGTACTCCTACGGTAAATTTCTTTTTGCCAATATTCAATTCTGTAACATCCCAAATCTTGATGTGCCCATCATTTCCACCTGATATCATCACAGTACCCTTATCACCGAATACAATATCATTGGTGCCATCAGCGTGTCCATCTAATTCTTTGAGGCTCATTCTTGTTTGAACATCCCAGATGATAATCTTTCCATCTTCATCGCCAGATGCTAGAAACTGTACATCGGGACTAAAAGTAACGGCAGTCACCTTGCTTTTATGCTCGGTATGATCCGCTATTAAATTTCCAGTGCTTGCATCAATCATGAACACCGTTTTGTTTTGTCCTCCACCCGCAATATATTTTCCGTCCTGGCTAAACCTCAAACTGGTTACACCTCCAACATTAACATCAATTGATGTAACCAACTGGCCATTGGCCGCATCCCATATTTTTACCGTATTGTCCTCTGAACCTGTTGCAATACGCTTTCCATCGGCGCTGAAGCTTACTGCAGTCGCACTCTTGGTATGTCCCCCCAATGTTGCGATTAGTTTTCCAGCCGTTGCATCCCATATGGTAACTTTTCCATCCTCATATCCGCTACCAACATTGTCATTTATCGGGTTAAAAGCTACTGAAGTAATAGGGCTTCCACCCGTAAGTATTTTCTTAGGTTTTCCAAGCTCAGCATCATATACAATCATTCTCTTTCCTGCGCCTGCCGTAACAAATAGTTTATTGTTTGAGCTATAGGCCACGCCCGTTACTGATCCGCTATGACTACCAAAACCTTTAATCTTGCTAGCAGCTTTTAGATTCCAGGTATAGGCTCGCTTGTCGGCACCACCTGATAAAATAATTCCTTCATCAGTAGTTAAATCCAATACCAGTACGGGCCCTGCGTGGGCATTTTCAATGGTACTGGTAAGCTCCTGAGCGAAACCATTTAATATACATCCAAATAATAAGAGAACTAATAGGGCTTTTTTCATAGTTATGGATAATTTTTCTCCACGCAAAGTTATGACTCTTTAACAAAATTAAATAGCGGGTCCGAATAGTTTTTGTTAGCAGAGTTACTAACTATTCGTCCTTAGGCATTGCTGTTTCTGCCTTTGCTTTCTCGGCCTCTGCTATTGCTTTATCAGCCGCAGCTTTATCAGAAATTGCCTTGGCCTTTGCTGTCTCTGCATCCGCTGTAGCTTTGTCAGCAGCAGCCTTATCAGAAGTTGCTTTGGATTTTGCGGCATCCGCTTCAGCAGTAGCTTTGTCAGCAGCTGCTTTATCAGAAATTGCTTTGGATTTTGCAGCCTCGGCATCTGCCGAAGCTGTGGTAGCCGCAGCCACCTTAGCCTTGGTATTGGCCTCTGCCTCTACAGCCTTCGCAGTTGCTTCCTCTGCAGCTGCTTTTTCAGTATCAGCGACTGCCTGTGCCTTTTGCCCTTCTGCCGTTGCTATTTTGGCATACGATTCTGCTTTAGCTGCCACCGCAGCTTGTGATTTAGCTTCTGCATCAGCCTGTGCCTGAGCTGCTTTATCTGATTTAGCTTTTGCCGTCGCGACCTCAGCTATTGCCTTGGCCTCATCAGCCTTGGCTTTTGCCCTTTGAGCATCAGCTTCAGCCTTTGATTTAGCGTCAGCCGAAGCTTGAGCTTTTGCAGCAGCTTCAACTTTTGCAGCTTCAGCTTTTGCCAGATTTGTTGTTGCAGCTTCTGCATCAGATTTAGCTTTCTCCGCAGCTGAGGCAGCTCTTTTTTCTTCAGAAGCAGCGGCTTTTGCATCTGAATCCGATTTCGCTGATTCACTAGAGGCTTTGGTAGCCTCTGCTTTGGCCTTATCGGCCGCGGCCTTCTCTGT
>NVRZ01000099.1 GCA_002401055.1 Bacteroidota bacterium | reverse complement strand
TTGTTTTCTTTTAAATTTTACCGTTTAGGTTGTACAGATAATAAGGCATGATAAAAATTACACTACCTGATAGTTCAGTTAAGGAATATGAAGTTGGAGTTACCGCCGCGAATGTAGCGTTAGACATCAGCGAGGGTTTGGCGAGAAATGTTCTTGCAGCTAAGATTGATGGAGAAATATGGGATTCAAACCGGCCGATAAATCAAGACTGCAATTTACAGTTGCTTACCTGGAATGATGACGAAGGTAAGGCGACTATGTGGCATTCATCTGCCCATCTGATGGCGGAAGCGCTTGAGGCGCTTTATCCAGGTACCAAATTTGGTATTGGTCCGGCTATAGAAAAGGGATTTTATTATGATGTTGACTTTGGTGAAAAGACTTTTTCTTCTGATGACTTCAAGAAAATTGAAGATAAAATGTTGGAGTTGGCAAGAGAAAAGAACGATTACACAAGAAAGGAAGTTTCTAAGTCCGATGCGATCAAATATTTTGAGGGCAAAGGAGATGAATACAAGTTAGAGTTACTTGAAGGCTTAGAGGATGGTACGATTACTTTTTATTCACAGGGTGGTTTTACTGATCTATGTCGTGGGCCCCATATACCTAACACGGGAAGTATCAAAGCAGTGAAGCTTCTGAAGGTGGCTGGCGCATATTGGAAGGGAGATGAGAATAACAAGCAGTTAACCAGATTATACGGGATTACCTTTCCGAAGCAAAAAGAACTAGCGGAATATCTTGAAATGCTGGAGTTGGCAAAGGAACGTGACCATCGAAAACTTGGAAAGGAGTTGGAGCTTTTCACTTTCTCGGATAAAGTCGGCATGGGATTGCCTTTGTGGCTGCCCAAAGGAACTTTGCTAAGAGGGCGACTGGAGAATTTTTTGCGAAAGGCCCAAAGAGAAAGCGGTTATGAGGAAGTCGTCACTCCACACATTGGACATAAAGATTTGTATGTAACCTCTGGCCATTATGAAAAGTATGGTGAAGATTCCTTTCAACCGATACAAACACCCAACGAAGGAGAGGAGTTTATGCTAAAGCCCATGAATTGTCCTCATCATTGTGAAATATACAAGTTCAAGCCCAGATCATATAAAGATTTGCCTGTTCGCATGTCTGAATTCGGTACAGTTTACAGATATGAGCAAAGTGGTGAGCTACATGGTCTAATTCGTGTTAGAAGCTTTACTGTTGATGATGCACATATTTTCTGCCGACCTGATCAAGTAAAAGAGGAGTTTTTGAAGGTCATTGATTTAATCGCCTACGTTTTCAAAGCACTAAACTTTAAAGAATACACTGCTCAGATATCACTCAGGGACCCAGATAATAAGGAAAAGTATATTGGAGGGGATGATAATTGGGAAAAGGCTGAGGCAGCTATTGTTGAAGCTGCGGCGGAGAAGGGTTTGAATACCGTAGTTGAAACTGGCGAAGCGGCTTTTTACGGGCCCAAGCTGGACTTTATGGTTAAAGATGCCATCGGAAGAAGTTGGCAACTGGGAACAATTCAAGTAGATTATAATTTGCCCGAACGATTTGAATTAGAGTACAAGGGAAGTGATAATGAAATGCACAGGCCGGTGATGATACACAGGGCACCATTCGGTTCAATGGAGCGATTTATTGCGGTTTTAATTGAGCATTGTGGAGGGCGATTTCCGCTGTGGTTAACACCCGACCAAATTGCAATTCTCCCGATTAGCGACAAATACAATGACTATGCAAATAAATGTTTAAAGTTGTTAAATAATTACGATATTTGCGGCTTCGTTGACGAGAGGAGTGAGAAGACGGGCAGAAAGATCAGAGATGCGGAGCAGAAAAAGATCCCGTTTATGATCATAGTCGGTGAGAAGGAAGAAGGCGAAAATACTATCTCTGTAAGAAAGCATGGAGAAGGAGATCTAGGAATATATACAATAGATTCTTTTGCTGAACTAATCAGTAAGGAACTAGAAATCAACTAAAAAGAGACCAAAATAGCTATACGTAGAAGATATAAGCCAAGAGCACCTCAAATTTCATTTGTTACAAATGAGAATATAAGTGCATCTGAGATCAGATTGGTTGGTGACGAGGTGGAAGCAGGAGTGTACGCAACAAGTGCTGCACTAGAGATGGCAAGAACGGCTGAATTGGATTTGGTTGTTATCTCAGAGAAGACTGATCCACCTATTTGTAAAATATTAGACTATAAGAAGTTTTTATTTGAACAAAAGAAGAAGCAAAAGAAGATAAGAGCCAACACGAAGAAGGTTATTGTGAAGGAGATTAGATTCGGTCCAAATACTGATGAACATGACTTTAATTTTAAACTAAAACACAGCATTAAGTTTCTGGAAGATGGAGCAAAACTTAAAGCTTTTGTGTTTTTTAAAGGAAGGTCAATAATTTATAAAGAAAAAGGAGAGATACTATTGTTAAGGCTTGCTCAGGAGTTAGAAGATGTTGGTGTAGTTGAGCAAATGCCTGCTTTGGAAGGAAAGCGAATGATAATGATGGTAGTTCCTAAAAAGAAATAATTTAAAATTTGAGTTTATGCCTAAGATGAAGACTAAATCCAGTGCTAAAAAGAGGTTCAGGTTAACCGGTACAGGAAAAATAAAAAGAAAGCACGCTTTTAAGAGTCATATTCTCACAAAAAAATCTACTAAGAGAAAACGCGCGCTTACGCACTCAGGTTTGGTTGATAAGACCAACGTAAAACAGGTGCGATTAATGATGATGAAATAAGTCGTAAAGACAGTCAGAAAATAATTTAAAGAATAAAGTTATGCCAAGGTCAGTAAACTCAGTAGCCGCTCATAAAAGGAGAAAGAAAGTTCTCAAAAAAGCAAAAGGTTATTGGGGAAGAGGAAAGAATGTTCACACGGTAGCTAAGAATAAAGTTGAGAAGGGAATGACTTATGCTTACCGCGACAGAAAAGCTAAGAAAAGAACTTTCCGCGCATTGTGGATACAACGCATCAACGCTGGAGCAAGATTACACGGTATGTCCTACTCAGAATTTATGGGAAAGGTTATTGCAAAAAATGTAGGACTGAATAGAAAGGTACTCGCTGATTTAGCAGCCAATCATCCAGAAGCTTTTAAAGCAGTAGCTGAAAAGGTAAAATAGCAGAGATTCATCTGTTTAATATCTGAATCCCGTACATAACCATATGTGCGGGATTTCTTTTTTATGTACACCATGAAAATCAAGCAAAACATATCATTTGACATAGCGTGCTTGCTCGTTGTGGTGATGATCCTTGCAGGATGTTCCTTTCTCTCCAAGTTCTATCCAGATTCTAAAAAAGTTTATGCAGAAAGTGTACTTGATGCGCCTTTTGATGTCATTATAGTACCGGGAGTTCCCTTTGAAGGAGAAACCTGGAGCCCTGTTATGAAGTTGCGTGTGTATCATTCCCTGCATTTGTACAGGAGAGGTATTGCCAAGAATATTATATATTCAGGATCAGCGGTGTACTCACCATATTATGAGGGGCGAATAATGGCACTTTATGGCGCAGCCCTTGGAATACCTCAGGAGCACATTTTTGAGGAGATTGAAGCTGAGCATAGCACAGAAAATTTATACTACTCATATAAAATTGCTCAGGAAAAAGGCTTTAAAAATATCGCACTGGCTACAGATCCTTTTCAAATCAACATGATCAGAAAGTTCCGGAAAAAACACAAGTTGCCAATAGCGCTGCTCCCCTTTAATTTTGATACGTTGCGTTCTTACTCGTTAACTGAGCCGAAGATTGATCCCACGTCAGCGTTTGACTCTAGCTTTGTCTCTATAGTGGAGCGAGAAGGCCTCTGGAAGAGGTTGAAAGGCACCAGAGGTAAGAATATCGATTTTGACAAATAATGCTGTCGTATTACCCGGCCTACGCTATCTAGGCGCCCTGTCCAGGCGATTCATACCTTTGATCGCCAATTCGTGATTGGTTTCAAATTTCAGTGCCTTTATATAATACTTCCTTGCTTCAGGGTATTTCATTAATTCCTCATGAATCAATCCTTTCATATATTGTGAGTTTGCATGCGTACTATCACAGGAAAGAGCGTTATCAAAGTGCTTTAGGGCGGTTTCATTGTCTCTTAGCTCTTCATACACCAAATATCCAAGATTATAATGTGCATTAATATATCTCACATCTAGTTCGATGATATTGTAATACATGTCCATTGCTTTTTTGGTATCGTCAAAGCTTTGGTAGAACATTGCAAGCGCATACAGTGCCTCCGTGCTTTCAGGCGCAAGATTAATGGCACTCTTTAGGTAGTGTTCACTTATTTTCTCGTTCAATCCGTAATGAATAAGGCCCAATTGTAAATAGGCATCATAATGGTCAGGGTCATATTCTACCGCCGTTTGCAAGCTGCCCAAGGCTTTTGTGGTGTCACCTATTTGCTTGAACACAAGACCATGAATGTAATACGCCTGAGCATTGTATGGATCTACCTCGTTTACCTTTTTTAAATAGGATATACTCTTTTGAACGTTTTTAATGTAGAACTCTAGCTCCGCTAGCTTAACAAGGGCCTCTATATGTTCCGCTTCCAGATTTACGCAGCGTTCCAACGCGTCGATCGATTGGATCACTTTTCGATATGCAAAATGAATTTCAGCTTTGGTGAAGAAGTATTCTCCTTTGGTGCTGTCTATTCCGATTGCGATCTTCACACTGTTCATGGCAGCGTCTAGGCTTCCGATTTTGATATAAGCAATCGCCCTGCGGTGAAAAAGATCAGAGTTTAACCTGTCTTTACTTATTTGGTCGGTGAGAATATCAATTTCCGATTTAGGACTTTGTACAACAGCTTCCTGAACAGTTTCCACACTGCTGTTTTCGCATGAATAAAGCCACAGAGAGACAACGCATAACCATCTTAGCCCATACCTCAAGTTACTGAAGGGTTTTATTACTGAGAACATTATGCTGTATTCTGGCTAGATTAAAAGAACAAGATGTACGCTTAAAACCTAAAGAAGGTTTTAGTTTTTAGCAGCTATAGCCTCCAGGATATTCGTTTCAATCTCTTCCATAAGTTCTGGGTTATCCATCAATAGTTGCTTCACCGCATCTCTTCCTTGAGCTAACTTGGTATCTCCATAGCTAAACCATGAGCCACTCTTACGGATGATGTTGTTGTCCACACCCATATCTACCAATTCACCCGTTCTGGAAATTCCCTTGCCGAACATAATGTCAAACTCAGCAGTTCTGAATGGTGGAGCCATTTTGTTCTTCACCACTTTTACTCTTGTGCGATTTCCGGTGATGACATCACCATCTTTTATTGCGCCAATTCTTCTTATATCAAGGCGAACCGAAGAATAAAATTTCAGAGCATTACCGCCAGTGGTTGTTTCTGGGTTGCCAAACATTACACCAATCTTCATACGAATTTGATTGATGAATACACAGCAGCAACCGGTTTTAGCGATAGAAGCTGTAAGTTTTCTTAGGGCTTTAGACATCAAACGTGCCTGCAAGCCCATCTGTGAATCTCCCATTTCACCTTCAATTTCAGCTCTTGGTGTTAGCGCTGCTACTGAGTCTATAACGAGGATATCGATGGCGCCTGAACATATCAGGTTATCTGCAATCTCAAGCGCTTGCTCGCCGTTGTCTGGTTGCGAGATCAAAAGGTTTTCTATGTCAACGCCCAGCTTCTCAGCGTAAGATCTGTCAAATGCATGCTCTGCATCGATGAATGCAGCAATTCCTCCTGCCTTTTGTGCCTCTGCGATGGCATGGATCGACAAGGTTGTTTTTCCCGATGATTCAGGCCCATAAATCTCCACAACTCTACCCTTTGGTAAACCGCCTATTCCCAATGCCATGTCCAGCGTAATTGAACCTGTGGGAATTATAGATATGTCAGCAATGGGAGAATCTCCCATCTTCATAACCGTACCTTTTCCGTAGGTTTTTTCCAGTTTGTCCAACGTAAGCTGTAATGCTTTTAATTTTTCCTTGCTTTTGTCTTTAACCTCTTTTTCCATAATTCTATAGTATTAAATAAATGATTGCTTTTCTAATTATTAGTTGATTGTCGTTTCAGTATTCTTGGCATTCTCCAGAATTTGGGCCGTATGGCTCTTGGTCTTTACCTTTGTGATAATATCTTCAATGGTTCCATCTTCAGATATTACAAAAGTTGTTCGGTGAATGCCATCGTACGTTCTACCCATGAATTTTTTCTCACCCCAAATGCCGTAAGCTTCAATTACTTTCTTGTCGGTGTCCGCCAACAAGGTAAATGGAAGCTTAAAAAGCTTAATAAACCTTCGGTGTGATTTCTCTGTGTCCGCACTCACGCCAATTACTTCATATCCCTTTTCCATCAGTCCTGCGTAGTTGTCTCGTAAATTGCAAGACTCTACTGTGCAACCTGGAGTATTGTCCCTTGGATAGAAGTAAAGTATCACTTTTTTACCTGCAAAATCCTTTAGATTTACGGGGTTTCCCTCCTGGTCAACTGATTGAAAATCAGGTGCTTTATCGCCGATTTTAAGATGTGTCATGGGTATTTTCGTTCTTAAACAAAGTACGCAAAATAATATGAACGTTTTACGGGGTGGGGGATTAACTTATTAACTATGGCTGAGTTTGGAGTAAGGATATTTTATCCATTTGTCTGCGAATTGCTAATCCCCTCCTATGTCGGGGTACGAATGTGCGAATAGGTATTCAAAAGGATCATCCTACTCCAATTCGTAAATTCGTACCCATTCGTAATTCGTTAACTTAAATGAAACATCTAAATATAAGGGTAGAGGGAACTGTTCAAGGCGTATGGTTCCGAGATAGCACTCGAAAAAAAGCGAATGAGCTGGAAATTAAAGGATTTGCAAGAAATGAACCTGACGGGAGTGTTTACATAGAAGCAGAGGGAACTGAAGAGAACTTGGTAAAGTTAGTAGAGTGGAGTCAGGTTGGGTCGGAGCGATCCACAGTAACAAGCGTAAAGCAGTGGGATGGCAAGTTGCAGTACTTTGAGGATTTTACAATCGCCTAATCAAAAGTTATTACTTAGAGAGTGGCCGTACGATGTATGTAATAAAACTCGAATCTTAATACAAAGACCGATAAATATACTTGTCATTTTTAAACGGGTTTGGGTTTACAAAGCGCAACGATATTTCAAATCCGCCATTGCCTGATGACGCCGCTTTTAAGCCTGAGGTGTTTACATCATAGCTGAATCCCACCGCAAAACTGGCAATTTCAAACAGCACCGTTGGGATAATTGCATCGCCAGCTCGGTAAAAGCAACCGATAGAAATGGCTGTTTCCTTTTTTAGCTTGGTGTATTTAGAGCCTTCCTTTAGCTTATATCTGATCAAGGAACCGAGATAGAGTTCCGCAGTTGGACCTTGCACAAGATAAACAAAAGAGGGCACTATTGCCCAGTTTTTACTCTTTAAGGCTACGGATGCACTTCCGTGAATAGCCACCCTTGAATACAACCTATCCTGAACCAGTTGATAAAGATCTTGCTCGGGTTTATTAAAATGATAAATAGCGGCACCTAATTTTGTATAATGATTTTTCTCAGTATTTGTATAGCCCCAGACCATTCCTGCCGTGAAATCTCCAAAGGAGGTAGAGGTAAAATTTGAGGCCTCTCCACTAGCAAAAGTAGGATCGTATGTGCCGTTCACATATTGATTATCCGTTTTTATCTTGGCATAATCAACGCTTCTTTGCGCCATTCCACCTTGCAGCCCGGCGGAAAGTTTGTTCTTCTCATTGAGGTTAATGATAGCGGATAGTGAAATATTTAGTTGAGTTGTTCTAAACCCCAAATCCCCTGCCTTATCGCTAAAAGCAAATACTCCAATGCCCAAATTTCCCTTTTCCCATTTCTTCTTCAAAATTGCCATGTCAAAAGACAGCGCATAGGTGGTATAGGGCGTTGTAACACTTCGCCATTGGTCCTTGTAATTGATCAACACCCGCTGATTTCCGTTAAACATACCGGTTAACGCCGGGTTGATGATAAGCGGAGTTTGGTTATACTGAGAAAAGTGAATATCCTGGCCTTTAACTTCACAGTAATATGCCATGAACAACATTAAGGGTAATATGGTTTTTGTATAGTTCATATTTATACCTATTCTTTTCATCATCTTATTAGCGTAATATTTCCCTTTTCATCAATCAACTCACCATTGCTAAATGCGCCTTTAACAACATAGACAAACACCGCTTGGTTCATGGGTTTCCCCTTGTACGTTCCATCCCAGCCAACATTCGTGGGGTACGTGCCATCCGCAGCCCAAATGTCGGCTTTGGCTCCATCAAATATCTTTTCCCCCCATCTGTCATAGATTATAATCTCCAACTGATCAATTCCATTTCCACGGATATAAAATATGTCATTTACATTATCAGCATTGGGCGAGAAAAGATTGGGAATGAATATCTCAGCTACATTTACTACGGTAATTAGAATTGAATCCGAACCGGTACAATTATTTGCATCTATAACCGAGAGGTAATAAGTCGTGGTAACTTCTGGATTTGCAATTGGATCAGCGCAAGCTGTACAGCTTAACCCAGCCGACGGAGTCCACGAGTAGCTTGGCCCCCCAGAACCAGTAAGCTGAATACTTGACCCTCCAATAATGGTGATATCCGTGCCCGCACTAACTACTGGGGATGGTAAAACGATTAGGTCAGTTATAAAAATCGTACTGTCGCAACCGTTGACTGCAAATACTGTATCGTAATAATAACCCGTACTGGTTTGGTAGCCACCTCCTGTAAAGAGGCTGTCACCACTACAAATGCTAATAAATTGCAGGGCAATCATAGTAGGAGAAATAAGCAAATTTGTGATGACAACACTGTCACATCCTGCAGATGCAATTAAAGAATCGTAGTAGGTTCCTGAAGTCGTTTGATAGCTACCACCTGCCAATACACTATCGCCCTTGCATAATGAAACGTTTAGGGTGGTCAGTAGAATAGAATCTACAGTTAAGTTGGTTATTCTCACACTATCACAACCGTTTGCGGCTGAGAAGGTATCGTAATAGGTGCCTGAAGAGAATTGAAAGCTTCCACCAACGAGTAGGCTATCCCCTGTGCAAATACCAGCATTTAATGTCACTGTTGTGTCGGACAAAACGAAGAGATTCATGGTTAAAATACTGTCACATCCATTGGCAGCAATCAATGTATCAAAATAAGAACCTGAGGAGTTTTGATAGCCTCCTCCAGCAAGCACGCTGTCGCCGGTGCAGATGTTTACACTAATTGAATTTGTAGTGTCAGTTAATACGGAAAGAGAAGTAATCCGAACACTGTCGCATCCATTGGCTCCGCTGAGAGAGTCGTAATAAGTACCTGCAGTATTTTGGTAAGCACCTCCAATCAGCAGACTGTCTCCAGTACAGATCGAGACACTCAAATTAACTGTGGTGTCTTGTATAACAGAGAGATTGGTAGTCACAATACTATCGCATCCACCTGAGGATGTCAACGTATCAAAATAAGTTCCGGTGGTCGTTTGGTATGTCCCTCCGGCCATAAGACTGTCACCACTACAGATCGTAGGGTTCAGGTTGTTAATAATAATTGAATCTACACTTAAGTTGGTTATCCTGATGCTGTCACAACTATTGGCCGCAGCTGAAGTGTCATAATAGGCTCCAGCTGTGGTTTGATAAGCGCCGCCGACAAATAGGCTATCGCCAGTGCAAATTCCCGTGTTAATTGTGAGTACTGTATCAGGCAGTAGAGTAAGATTAGTAATCCTGACGCTATCGCATCCATTGGCAGACGCCGATGTGT
>NVRZ01000098.1 GCA_002401055.1 Bacteroidota bacterium | reverse complement strand
GGCTAATCATCAATTTATTAATTTCAATGGGAAAAATTCAATTAGAATAAAAAATAAAAACAATGATTAATAAAAAATTAACTTAATTTGCCTTCATCTAATTGATTTTAATCCTGTTACAGGATTGCGAGAGATCAAAAAATAATCATGAAAAAGTATTCAGCAATAGCAGTATTATTTCTTTTGCTAATCGGAGGTACTGCCGTTTCCCAACAAATGTCAAAAGGCCAAATGGCTGCTGATGCGGAGCTCTACTTCAAACAAGGCCATTATCACGACGCATTACTCTTGTACGAAAAGCTAGACTCCATGAGTCCTGATATTGATATTAAATTCAAGTTAGGTATATGCTATCTAGAACAGACGGATAAAATGAAACAGTCTATACCTGTCCTTGAGAAGGTTTTGGCAGAAAAACCAAAAATAGAAGACCTGTATTTCTACCTCGCTAGAGCTTATGCGGTAAATTACCGTTTTGATGATGCCATTAAACACTTTCAAGATGCACGAGGGAAGAAGATTTCGAAGGAAAAACTGGAGTCCCTGGACAGGTACATTGCCTACTGTGAAACAGGAAAAAGACTGGTAGAAAATCCCATAGATGTAAAAATTGAAAATATAGGTCGTCCTGTTAATACAAAGGGCAAAGAATACGTGCCCGTTGTTTCGGCGGATGAAGGCCTGATGATATTTACCTACAGGGGCGTTAATAGTACTGGAGGATTACAAAATGCCTATGCGGAGCCGGATCCTAAAGGCCAATATTATGAAGACGTATTTCAGTCCGTGAAGCTAGGTGGCGACACTTGGTCTGAACCAGAAAGAATAGGCGAAAACATTAATACACATGGTCATGATGCAAGTCTTGCGCTATCGGCGAATGGTGAGAAATTATTTATATACAAAGACACAGAGGGATCATCGGGTGATATATATGTTAGTGAACTTGAAGGTTATACATGGTCCCTTCCTGTTAAGCTAGACAGCAACATTAATACCGATGCGTGGGAAGGAAATGTATCGCTATCTGCGGATGAGAACACACTTTATTTCTCGAGTGAAAGAGAAGGTGGATATGGAATGAAGGACATTTATCGATCTGATAGAAAGAGCGATGGATCTTGGGGAAAGGCGGTAAACTTAGGTTCCAAAATCAACTCTGCATTTGACGATCAGTCGCCTTATATTCACCCTGATGGAAAGACGCTTTTCTTTAGTTCAGAGGGCGGAAATAGCATGGGAGGTTCTGATATTTTTAGAACAATTAAGATAAGTGATACAGCGTGGACAAACCCAGAAAACATTGGTTACCCCATTAACACCACGGGAGACGATCTTTTTTACGTTGTATCTGCTGATGGTGAACGCGGGTATTACTCATCTGCTAAAGTTGGTGGATATGGACAACATGACATTTATGTGGTACATCTCGGGGATGAAGCGAAAAAACACCAGCTTATCCTCATTAAGGGTATTGTGACGGCGAATGACAAGGTTGCGGAGGCAAAAATAACCGTAGAATACGCCAATACGGGTATGGCTTACGATGGTTTCTTTAAATCTAACTCTGCTACAGGTAAGTACATTGTTATCTTACCTGGTGGAAGCAGTTACAACTTAACATTCAATGTGGATAGTTTTGAGCCTCACTTGGAAAATGTGGATGCCTCAAGTATAACGGGATACAAGGAAATCGAAAGAGATGTTAAACTTTATTCTAGTGACTTCGTTAGGCACATATCTGTTACGGGAAATATTATGACCGGAGAAGCGTACGTAGGACCAGGGGCAATGGTGATGATAAATCTTGCCAATGAGGATGGGTCGATATCACTAAAAACTAGAACGGATGATGAGGGAAATTTCAAATTTGAAAAGGTTCCATCTGGCTATACGTACACTTTCTCAATTGCTGATGCCAGCATTAGACATGCACTTGTTACGGGAGTCTTCACATCAGGTGAAGCACCAAAATCAGGCATCGAAGTTTCTTTGGAAGGTGGATCACAAAGCATTTCAAATGCAGATGGTAAATTCAAACTTGAGCTACTTCCTGATGCGCCCAAGGAATGCCCTTACCCTATTCAACACTTGGATAAATTTGGTGGAGGTTCTACCTTCCCTGATTTGTCTGACGCTATCTATAAAAAGATAATGGATAAGTACGGAGATTGCACTGCGGATGGATTGATATTTCAAGTTCAAATTGGCGCGTACTACACACCTGACAACTTCAACTACAGCTACTTCAATGAACTAGGTAACGTTACTACTCAGTTATTAAAGGATGGAATTACCAGGTTCGTGGTGGGTAGATACAGAAAGATGAATGAAGCCGAAGCGCTTCGCAACAAAGCTGTTAAAATCGGCGATCGTGACGCCTTTATTGTAATTTACTACAAAGGTGATCGCATGATGGTTGGAGAAGCAATAACCAAAGAATTCTAAAAACTCCTGCGCTTTACTTCAACTTTTCCAGTTCATCAAGCGCCCAGCTGCGGTTTCCTTTTGCCAGCTCAAATTCAGGATTTATATCCAAAGCACTCTGACAAGCTGCAATCGCCTTTTCCCATTGTTCAAGCTTGTTATAAGCAGAGCAGATGTTATTGTATGCCGCCGCATAATTCTGATTCTTGTCTAGGGCCTTTTGGCAGGCTTTAATACACTCCTTGTATTCTCCATTGTGATAAAATGCCAGGCTCAGCTTTAGATAGTTTTCTGGGGTTGGGAATTCATTTGCTGACTCTAACAAAAACGGTAACGAACTTTCATTTTCTATATCTGGTATATTGTCTAATTTGCTCAAAAGGCTAATAATCTTGGTATGTGCAGGACTCAATTGTTGTCCCTTCAAAAGCAACGATTTAGCCTCATCATTCCGATTTAACTTAACCAGCCAATTCGCATAAAAAAAGTAACACTCAACATTGTTGGGATCGATTGAAAGTGCTTGGCGAAAGTAGTTCTCAGCTTCATCAGGATAACCCATTGCATTTCTAACAATAGCTAGGTTGATGTGCAAATAAGACCAATTCGGCAGTTTTTCTTCCGCTCTTTGAAAATATTCGTAAGCACCTTCATAGTCACCCCGACTCATAAGTGCGAGGCCATAATTCATCATGCCTCGCCCATTATTAGGACTTTTAATGGTCACATCGTACCACAGAGACTCTCCAGTACTCCACACCTTATTTCGTTCATGCGCTCCGTACCCGTAAGCCGCTATTATGGATGCTGCCAAGAGTGGTATTAGGTAAACAGCCAATCTGGTCTTGTTTAACAGTACCGAATAGTCTTTAAGCTGAATAGCAACATACCAACTAAAACTTAGTACCAAGCCGATGTAGGGGAAAAAAGTTCTATGGTCATTCGCAATTTGAAATCGCGGCAATAAACTGGATGTGGGTATTAGCGCGATAAAGAACCAAAGTATACCAAATGCTATTGGGCGTGTTTCCCTCTTTTTCGAATATTTTATCGCCAAAAAAAGCAATCCCAGAATCACTATTAATCCCAAAACAATCGATTTATCATAAAATGGAGTGATTATCTCAACATCCGGATCCGCGCTCAAGTTCGTGGGTAGAATAAAATTGCCCAAGTAATGTAGAATTACATAAAACTGAGTTGTGAAGTAGTCAAATTTTGAAACGGAAGTGTCCCATTTTGTAGTTGTTCCTGGCGTCATGTAAAACTGGTTAAATAGAAACACAGAACATCCTATGACAATTGCTACCGCTGCCTTTTTAAACGTATTCAAAATGGACTTTACACGTTTGAAGCTCAGTAAATCAGACACGGACCGATTCTCTTCGAATAGATAAATGTATACACACAACAGGGCTACAAACATCACTCCCGTTTGCTTGGTGTATATACCCAAAAGCATAGGAAGTAAATACAAAAAGTATTTTCTAGTCCGCTGATTGAAGTAGAGTAAAAAGGAACCAACGACACACAAAGTGGAAAAGGAATCCGACCTCGCACCAATGTAATTTATTGTTTCCGCGTTTGCAGTAAGCAACATAAACCATGCTGTTGCGAATATTGCAATGAAACTTGCATTTGTGTACAGCTCTGCCGTAGCAAAAACTTTACTGAAGAAAAAAAACAAGCAAATACCCAATACGACAAACCAGAAAAAAATGGAGAGATGAAAATAAAAGGGATCCATAGCTCCTCCCATCCAGTAATCTATGGCGTTCATTAAAGTGACTACAGGCCGGTAAGATTGGTTGGACACATTTGTGGTGATGGTTGAGCCATCAGTAAAGAACAACACCACATTACCCAAATCCATAACGTACTCATTGTTCACAATACTGTGAAAGTCATCAAATTGAAAAACGTTGTGGAAATGGTTTGAATAAACCAATAATAATGAACCAAATAACAAGGTACTTAAAGCCAGAAGCTTAATCCGCTCGCTCATATTAATTAGATCGTTTCAACAATATTGCCAATGCGAAAATAAATAGTTCTCCAATTAAAAACCACAACCGGCTAGCCACTGATATCGTTGTGGACGTTACAGGATCAATGCCAGCCAAAGAAAGCCAGCCAAACAATACGGCTTCACGAACACCGAGTCCCCCGGGAATAATAATAGCCAAAAAACCGAAGGTTAATGCAAGTGCCATTCCCAATCCTACAAAAGGAAGAAAAGGATAAGCTGATAAGCTAACAACCAAAAAGTAAAATCCAATACACCAGCTTAACCAAGCGATTGTGTAAAGCAATGCCGTGATCCAAATTGATTTGATCGACGAACTAACGTATTCAATATCACTCCCAATAACTCTACTAACAGCAATTTCTACGATTACCTTCTGCAATTGGGAGAAAATTAGAATGAATATTATAAGAACAAGAATACTTATGACCGCATACACTTCAAGCCCGTATCCCCCAAAGCCTATTATTGCAATCAAACTTAGTATTAGTCCAACCCAAATTGTGATCAGTTGGGCGTTGATCAGAATTCCAGAAATAGCGGAAATTGGATAGCTATATTTTTTGGCTACCAAGCCCGCCTGTCCCACCATTGCCCATAACTTTCCTGGGATATATTTGCCAAACACGGCCAATCCAGTTGAGGCCACGGATTGCCCAAAGCTAATTGGATATGCAGCTCCGTTTAGTATGTTTTTCCATGCTGCCGCATTCAGAATAAACCCGAAAAACAAAAAAGCAAATGAAATGGACAGTTGACCTGGAGACATGATCTCAGGCATCACTAGGTAATCGGCATGTGACAGGGCTATCGCCAAAAACACCAGAGATAGGTAGATCAAAAGCGTCAACCAATTTTTTTGTAGGTAATTCATCTAAACTCGATATATGATCCCTTCATTCTTAGCTCCATTATGCAGTTCAAAGACTTTCTCATAACCTCTTTCATCGAAACAGGTTTCAAATGTTGGGGATGTGTAAACGATATATATTTTTCTTGGTGTTCTTTCCATTGACGCATCCACATTTTTCAATACGCTTTCCATAACTTTTTCATCAAAGGGATTGAAAAAAAATAAAACATTGGCGTCCTCAGGAATGCTATAGGCAGCCGCATCTTCGTGTTCAATGTGAATATTAGAAGCATTTACTTTTGTTGAACCAATATTAATTTGACTTTCTAGAAACAGGTCTTCCGCATACTCAAGTCCTATTATTCGTTTGAAGTTATACTCGGATGCCATGATAAGTACCCGTCCTTTACCACTTCCAAAATCCACAAATACGGATTGGGAAAAATCTATAGCCAATCGGTTCATGAATTTTCTGAACAAAAAATAACTATACCCTTGATATTCCTTTCCACCCTTACTGTTGGTGCTTTCTAATTTGCCTTTGTTCTGTGCTTGTCGCCCCTTAGTTCTTATGCCATATTTTGAGTCAAAAGAGTATTCATGCCATACCATGGTCAGAGTGGGTAAAAGCCCTCTCTTTCCGATTGATTTTATTACTATTTTAATATCTTCAATCACCGAGTTAAATGTCATCTATTACTAAGCCACAATGTATTTTCTTAATCCAGGTCCTAATTTTTTCACCAGAGGATACGGCATCATTTTCCATGTAAATTGAAATAGTTTCGTGCTCATCGATCCAGCCTCTAACGCAGGTATTTTCGCAACTTTCAACAGATCATAATGATAGTACAAGCTTGTTGATGGAAAACCCCAATTCTTCTTAAAATCGTAGGATCCCGTACCAATTCTACTGCGCCCAAAATCAAATTTAGCTAAGCCCTCCTTGCAAGCGAATTCAATCAGCTTCCAATACATCAATGAATATGGATTGAGCGATAAATATCTTTTATTCACTCCAGCCAATAAAGCGTACAGCGTGTCTTTGTACTTTATTGAAAAACAAGCGGAGATTATCACACCACCTTTTGAAACTGTTGTAATTAAGGCATCGTCTCCAAATTCTCTTTTTAAGCTTTCAAAAAAATCCATAGAGTATGCAGGGCTTCCCAAATCATGCAATCTGCGGGCATATATATTGTAAAAATCATCCAGTGAGCCATTGTTCACATTAACCTCTAGTTCGCTCTTCCTCGCCTTGCGGATAGCGCCTCTAGTTTTGCGATTCATACTCTCCCACAATACTTCAGACCCTTCACCTAGATCGAAGATAAATGTCACGTAAGTTGACTTCACAGATTGGTTGGTTCTCAACTTTTTGATTTGTCGGTACTCTATATATTCTGCACCCAAGTCATTTCCCCAATTTCTGGCTTCTTTCAACAAATCAGATTCGTGTTCATCAGAATTGCAGATTATACCACACCAACTTGAGACAGGCACTCCGATCAACTTATTAGAAATGCCGAACAAACCAGGCACTGAAAATAATGGAAGCAGTGCTACCATTTCTCCCTCCTTCTCTACATATAAAAGTTTCAAAGAATAACCGAAACTGTTGCTAATACATTTCAAAAAAGATGATGAGTGCCATAAGGTTCCTCCAGGATTATTCAAAACGAAATCATCCCATTTTGCAACTAAGCCTGAATCGCCAAATTGAATCATCCAATCTTTCACTTCAGTTATTTATGCTTGCCTCCTTTTCAAAAGCATATATGATATATACCGAAACAAACGCTGGTAAAAAGGAGATCGGCCCATTTGTTTTATTCTTGAATTGCAGGTACCTCCTTGCAATCCTCTGAATTTCAAATACAGAATGGTAATGATCCTCTGGCTTGACTGCTCCAAATACCTTTCTACCAAGTTCGTATAGCAAGGTTTCAGTTGGTGAAGAAAATATGATCTTCCCACCAGGTTTAAGAACACGTGTAATCTCCGTAAATAGAGCATGCTGATCATCGAAATGCTCTAACACACTTGGTGCAAATATCAAATCAAAAGAATTGTCGGAAAAAGAATTATTGAAAATATCGCTCTGAGATAGGGTTACATTATTAAGCCCATATATTTCTACTATTTGAGCAGCGATAGATGTATCTAGATCTATTCCGCTTACCTTAGAATAGTTCTTGCTAAGCGTCGGTAATAGGACACCCTGTCCACATCCAAGGTCCAATACAGTGCTTGCCTGAAATCCATCCGCCATTTTCAACATTTTTTCCAAGCGATTCCAATACAAATCTTGAATGACCTTGTTCTTATAAAAGTAGGTGTCCATTGCATCCTTTCCCTTGCTCAAGGTCTTTAGTTTCTCCGCTTTTATTTTGATGAACTCATTCATTATTTAACCGAACGATTATACACCTCCTCACAAGTTGTAAAAGAGTCTTTAAATGAAATTAGCAGCTTTTCAAAGCGCATTTCTGTAGTTTTTCCCTGGTTAATCCAGAAAAATGGTCTGGATCGCAAATTGCCAATAGGTATTTTCTCCGCTGTAAGATCATAGGGGTGTAAATAAAACATAGTATCTCCTTTTCTCAGACAACTGTTCAAGGCGAATTTAAAGTATCTATTGCCCAGCAGTCGGTAAAAAAACGCTCCTCCAACGGGAAATCGAATATTGAACAACTTTAGATAACTCCATGGCAGTTCAACGAGATTTGAGTTGGGATTATCGGATGAAAGATCATCACGATTTAAGCGATAGGGGAATGTAGGAACAGAAGCTAATTTACAATCTGTTTTATTATAAAATGAATTGTAAGCAATTGAAGAATCATAACTAAAACCAAGAGTTTCCAAACCTTGAACCATCCACTTTCCGAAATATGCTCCTGGGGCTCTATAACCAATTACGGGCCTTTGAAAAGTATCCTCTAATAATGCTTTTGAATTTTTTACCTCGACCATCCAATCCTTTACAGATATTAACGGCTTTTTAGAGTTAGGATCCAAAGCAATCTGGTGATCCTGCCCATGACAAGCAATTTCATGTGACGAATTCTTAAGCTTTTCAACAATTTCCTTGTATCTCTTTACCACATCACCTAAAATGAAAAAAGTAGCCGTTATACCTTGCTTGTCAAGCAAATCAAGCAACCTTAAGGTCGAAGTCGTTATCATGTCATAGTCTCCTTTCCATTTCTCAAAAAACTGCTGCGTATTCTTATACTTGGCAAAAGGAGATCCAGTAACAAGGGGAGTGTGGTACCAATCCTCTACATCAATAGAAAGAGCAATCTTGTTTTCCAAAGTCATTCTGACTTACCCTGGTTATAACTCATATCGAACCACATGGCAAAGAAAATAAACTGAAATCCTGAAATCAAAACAAATATTAGAGCCAATGCCGTAATAGGCGGAACATCAAGCGTGGTATACCATTTATAAAAAAATCGGGCCATTAAGGGAATGCTTAACATCAACAAGCCCATTCCGAACAAATAAAAAAATACAAGCGGATGAAAATCGCGGATCACATACTTCTCTTTCATCCTCCAAAAAAACCTACTAAAAAGCAGCCAGCTCAATTTCGGAATCAAACTGAGCAGATTTATTCCAGACTTTTCACCCACATTATATATGGGTTTTACCGGATGATCAGAAACGCGCAACCCATACACATTGGCATGTATAAGAAGATCATTTGGAAACCCATAATCCCTGTACAAATGATCCAAAGGAATCAACTCAATGGCTTTCCGATTTACGACAATGTACCCTGACTGAAAGTCAGCGATATGCCAATATCCTGATACAATTTTCGTCATCAATGAAAGAATTGCGTTCCCAAAATATCGGATTCGTGGCATTTGCTTCCAGGCCTCGCCACTAAAAAATCTATTTCCCTTCATAATGTCAGATTTCCCAGCAAGGACAGGATCAATCAAGCCTCTCAGAGACTTGATGTCCATTTGCCCATCACCATCCAAAAGGCAAATAATATCTGGCTCCAAATCCAGGCACTTCTTTAGCCCGCTAATTCTTGCAGCACCATTACCTTTGTTAACTTCATGCTTTATGAGTATTATCTTACTATTTGCCTCCGACAGGTTTTCGAGAAGCTCAACACTGTTATCCGTGCTTTTATCATCTATTATGACAATATGATCGACATAGTCAGGTAAACTTCCTATTACACCATGAATTTGACTCTCTTCATTGTAGCAGGGGATTACAACCGCAATAACTTTTTCTGAAATCATAGAGCTATTCCTGTGTGAGTCGCAGTATTTTTAAATGAGGTGACTAGCAACCAAATGTAGCCAATTTTCGTCATATTAGTCAAGAGGTGAGCGTATAGAAGCATCAAGTTCTTATCAAGCAAGAAAACAGATGAAACTTGAAAGAAGTTTTACAATTGAAACAAAAACGATCGATAATCGTAATAATATAGATTTTGATCTGTTGGAATTGACGTTTGATCGAAGGAATTTCTGTTTATTTTAAT
>NVRZ01000097.1 GCA_002401055.1 Bacteroidota bacterium | reverse complement strand
ATCGAGTGCTTAGAAGGACTAGATGAAAAGCAATTGAAAGACATTGTGTATAGTCTTGAGATTCATTCGAATCACCCAATTGCAAAATCTCTAGTAAATGAATTTCATAGTGATGCAGAAAAGATAGAATTATCAAATGTAGAGGAGCAAAAGGGATTGTGCATTTCAGGACAGGATCAAAAAGGAAATGAATATGTGCTTGGCTCATATCAAATTGCGAAAGAACATACCTTAGTTGATGGCAAATCACTGTACCTCTTAAGAAATAATAAGTTAGTGGCCCAGTTCAATATAGCGGATGAGATAAAGAAGAATGCTGAGTTCTTGGTAAAATCTCTTGTCGGACAAGGCATTGAACCAATCTTACTCAGTGGCGATACTACAAAGAAGAGTGAAGAAGTTGGGAAAAGAATAGGGATAAGGAAAGTTTTCGGCGAGCAAACACCATCTGACAAACTATCAACCATTGAAGGTCTCAATCAGAATTCGGTTACAGCCATGGTAGGAGATGGTATTAATGATGCTCCAGCATTATCAACCGCTTCTGTTGGCGTGTCCTTGGGGAATGCCTCAGAAGTTGCAATTCAATCCGCTCAAATAATCCTTCTTAGGGGCAATGACTTGGCGAGTGTAAATGAGGCACTCCAAATAAGCAAACATACTTACCTAACAATCAAGCAAAACCTATTCTGGGCATTGGCATATAATGTTGTAGCAATCCCTATAGCTGCCATGGGGTTTTTGAATCCAATGGTCGGCGCACTTGCCATGGCCTTCTCTGATGTAATCGTGATTGGTAATTCCATCCGACTTAAATCTAAAACGATAAACTTAAGCTGAACAACAAATGAAATACGCAGTTTTTGTTTCCTCCGGATTAGGTGATGCGGTATTAATGGTGCCTCTGATAAAGAAGTTAAAGGAAGATGGGACCGTTGTAGGATTCTTCGATTCAACTTTTCAATGCCAAGAGCTTTTCAAGAATAACAATCTATTTCACGAAATTGTTGTGTTAGAAAGAAATGCGGATTACGTCAGATCTTATATGAAGTACAAAAACAAATTTGATGTCTCCTTTCTCAATTATTTTTCAGCAACCCGAAAAAACCTGTTGCTGGCTACAAGTTTATCAAGAGAAACACGAGCAAATAGGCGACCCGGCTTTTTGCCAGAACTAAAGAGCTCTGGTGTTACGTTAATAGAAACGAAAAAGGGAATTCACAATGCAGAACAAAATCTAAATCTCTTAGGTTCTTCTGATTCAAGCACACGTTTAAATGTACAAAATTTTTCGATTGAGTACAGCCAAAAACCATCCTTAAATGATGAGCTGGAATTACCACCAGGCGCCTACTTCTCAATTCAAATTTCTGCTGCCAACAATATAAAACAACATAAAAACTGGCCGATAAACTATTGGATTGAGTTGCTTAAATTACTTAGCAATAAATACGAGTCGTACAATTTCATTTTAATTGGAGAAGAGAATGAGACACTCCTCGCGGATCAAATATTAGACAATAAAATCAATCGGGTGCGTTCATTTGTCGGACGTACTTCAATTTTAGAGATGGCCTCGATAATCAGAAACAGCGAGCTTTTTATTGGACTGGATGGCGGGCCTATGCACATTGCAGTGTCTCAAGGCACTCCAACATTTACAATATGGGGAGCATCCGATTATAACCTGTATGGTTACCAAAACATAGATGTAAAAAGGAACCAGATAATTTATAAGGAAATTTCATGCCACCCCTGCAATTCCTGGATAGATCCCAATACTTCACGCGTAATGGATCCCGCCGACTGCCCAGATTTTGCCTGTATTAGATCCCTTAAGCCGGAAGAGGTATTTTCGAAACTAACAACTTTTGCTAATCAAATATTACGAGCAAACGCACATGTGTGAATAAGGTGATGGGAATGAAATTCCAGAATCTATGTTAGGATAAATTGTACTAAATAGGATATGTTTAAAAAGATCTTCTATACATTTTCGGCCAAAACCCTCACAAGCTTTCTAAGTCTTGTAATTGTAATTATGACCGCCAGATACCTAGGTGCAGAGGGAAGAGGGGTTATCAGCATATTCATCCTTAATGTAGCGTACGTACTCATGTTTATCGAATTTGCTGGTGGTGGCGCATTGGTTTACCTGCTTCCAAGATTCAATTTTTATCAGCTTATAGTGCCCGCTTATGCCTGGGCATTTGTGTGGGCTGGCATGATCTCAACTGTGCTATCAGTTAGTGGCCTCTCCCCACCCGAATACCACATTCACCTTTTTATAATTTCTCTCATCCACGGACTTAATGCAATCAATTCAGGAATGTTATTGGGCTATCAGCGGATAAAGGCTCACAATATTAGTGGAATCGTGCAGGTATTGATTCTGTTGGTGTCCTTTTACATAATTCTCGAACACTATCAAATATTGAATTTCGATGCATACTTATTTGCTATGTATCTGAGCTTTGGATCAGGTCTGATAATTACCTCAGTCTATCTGTTTATAGAAGTACTACCTATTGCCAAACAGAAATTAAAAGTTGTCCTAAAAGACATGTTCACGAAAGGGTTCTTTGTTCAAATTGGAAACCTCCTGCAATTGTTCAACTACCGCTTGAGTTATTACATTCTGGAGTTGTATTATGGAACAGCCTCAGTAGGCATCTATTCAACCGGAGTCTCCTTGGCCGAAGCCTTGTGGCTAATTTCTAAGAGCATCGGACTGGTTCAGTACGCCAGAATTTCTAATTCTACAGATTCCGAATACAATAGGGTATTGACTATCAAACTGGTGAAGTTCACCTTTATAGCGACCCTCGCGCTACTTGTTCCCTTTTTGCTACTTCCTAATAGTTTTTACGTTATTCTGTTTAAACATTCAGACTTTTCGGAAGTAAAACAAGTAATCGTTTACCTGTCTATTGGTGTTGCCACATTCAGCGTATCTGGTATGTTCAGTCATTATTTCTCAGGTATTGGAAAATTTCACATCAACACTTACGCTTCGGCAATCGGGTTTATCATTACAGTATCAATGGGACTTCTTATAATTCCTAAGTATGGAATACAAGGTGCCGGGATTACAGCCAGCATGTCTTATATAGCTATTACGCTCTATCAACTCGTAATATTCTGCAAGCAAACATCCACCAGTTTGTCAGAGTTCATTCCTAAAATGAAGGACATTGCAATGGTTAAAGAAGAGATCACGCAATTTATCAGAGAAAAAGCAGATTAATTTACCCCTCCCTAAAGGCCTAACAAGAGTATAGGAGATTCAAAATTAAAATCTTAAATTTGTGATCCAATCCAAATAAACACGGATTATTTTACGTCGAAGCCGCTAAAAGCAATTAAATAACTCAAAAACATCACAATGAAAAAACTATTACTCTTTTGCCTAGCATTAAGCACTGGATTTAGTACTTATGCTCAATCTGGAAATATTGTTCAAAACAGTAAATATCCGAAAGCTCCAAAAGCTATAAATAAAGCTCAGGTATATGATAATAAGAAAATAACTGGTAGTGAGGTTAACAGCGGTAATACAGCTTTTGTAAAAGGGCCCGTTGCAAATCCATACTCAAATGGCGCACCTTTTGTCATGAAGGTCCCTACGGAAACTATAATTGGAGTTAGTACTTATGACTTGCAGTCGAACTCTGCGGTATGGAGAGGATTACCAATAATGGCGATGGTACTATGTCAGCTTGCTGGACTTACAGTGAATCGTATGATATTGCTGCTGCTGATCGTGGAACTGGTTATAACTATTTTGATGGATCTTCATGGGGTACCATTCCTACTTCCAGAATTGAAAGTGAAAAAACAGGTTGGCCAAATCTTGGAATTACTGGTGCCGGTTCGGAGACTTTTATCTGTCACAATATTGCTCAGGGTAAATTAACCATGGGAGACAGAGGAGCTGTTGGATCAGGTTCATGGTCCTTACAGAACTTTACCGCTCAGGATATGGTTTGGAACAGAATGTCAGTAGGTGGTGCCAATGGTACAACTATTCATGTTATAGGACTCTACGATCCTTTTGGTAACCCTTGGCCTCCAAATGGTGTGCAATCTCAAATGCTTTATTATCGTTCGCAAAATGGTGGTTCATCTTGGGATGTTATAGACGGTATAATTCCTGGTTTAGACGAAACCAACTATAGTGGTTTTGGAGGTGATGCGTATCATATATCTCGCTCTAAAGGAGACACCGTTGCTGTAGTTTATTTTGGTGACTTGAACGACGTAATCCTTGCAAAATCTACAGACAATGGAGATACATGGACAACCACAAAGATTATTGATGTCTTCCCAGGAAGCGTTATGTATGATGCGGGATCAGCCAGTACCACGGGTAATCTTATTGGAATTTCTGACCTTACGGGGAACGGACAGCCAGATACTATTACGAGTAGTGACGGGGCTGGTTGGGTAATGCTTGACCACAATGGAATGGCTCACGTATTCTTTGGTGTTATGAGATATTTTGACGACACACCTGCAGATGATACATGGTCTTATTTCCCAGCAACAAACGGGTTGGCCTATTGGAACGAAAGTTTCGAAGATCGTGATCCAATTGTGATTGCAGGATCTGAAGATTTAGACAACAATGGAACGCTGGACATAATTGGTGTAGCTGCATACTTCCAGTCATTATCTGCTTACCCAACAGCTGGAATCGCAGATGATGGATGTATTTATATGGCGTATTCAGTAGTAATGGAAAACCTGGATCAGGGATCTCAGAACTACCGTCATATACATGTTATTAAGTCTTGCGACAATGGATGTAGCTGGTCCAACCCTGTTGACTTTACACCAGGTACCGGATTTGAAGAAAACGTTTACCCATCAATGGCAGGTTTCGTAGACAACAATGTAAATATTGTTTACATGAGAGACTTTGAGCCAGGAATAGCGGTTAACGGAGACGGAGACGCATGGGTATTGAATGAAATAGTTCACACTCAAATTCCTGTAGTTGACGTAAGCGACTCAATGGTGGTTTGTACAGGTTGGGTTAGTGGTGACTCATTATTTTGCCCTGGTGACTCAGTCTTAATAACAGCGACCTGCGGAAAAACGTTCTTATGGAGTCCCGGTGGAGAGACTACTCAATCAATCTGGTACAAAGGAGCTTATGGTGCTGTAACATGTGACATTTCTACGGAATGTGGTACAATTGTTTCAGGTACTATTAACGTTGCACAGCCTGTAGGTATACCTCCAATTGTTACTATATCTTCTACTACATTGGAGATGTGTAATGGAGATTCTGCTTGGATTACTGCAACTTCCAACGCTGGAGGTGCTTTCTTATGGAGCCCAGGAGGTGCTACTACTAGTACAATTGCTACTGACAGTGCTGGCACTTACACGGTTTCAGTTTCTAATTGCGGTGGATCGACAAACGAATCCATTACAATAACGGAGCCTGTTGGTGCACCAATGTATACTGTGAGTGCTACTCAATTGATAATGTGTAGCGGTGACACATCTATAATTTCTGTTTCAACAGTTTCTCAAGGAGTTTACATTTGGTCTACTGGAGATACTGCTCAGTCAATTACAGTAACGGATACAGGAACTTATACGGTTATGGTTTCTAACTGTGGTGGTGGAGATACTACTTCGATTACGATTAGTATCCCTTCTCCGCCTGCAGCGATAGTAAGTGGTAATGATCCTTTCTGTGATGGTGACACGATCACTCTTATGGCAGGAACAGAGCCCAGTGCGACATATTCGTGGTCAAATGGAGATTCAACTCAATCAACAATGGTTGATACTGTAATGTCTATTACGTTAAGTGTAACTAACTGTGGGGGTACTTCAAATACGACGGTTTCAACATCGTTTGTGCCAGTACCTACGGTGAATGTAAATGCGAACCCATCTACAACATTCTGTGATGATGGTGGAAGCACAACTGTTACTTTAACAGCTTTTGCTTTTGGAAGTGCCCCATATACCTATATGTGGTCTAATACCGATACTACTCAAGGTATAGAATTGAGCGCCACTGCAGAATCAGGCGATTATTACGTGACCGTTTTCAACATGTGTGGAGATGCGGTTATGTCTGATACAACAACGGTGACTATTCACCCACCAGTTTCGGTAGCTACTGTGTCAATAACGGATGCATCATCATTTGGAGCTAGCGATGGAGGTATCACCACTGCTGTAACAGGTGGTGCTGGACCGTTTAGCTATTCATGGAGTCCAAGTGGTATCGGACCTGATCCCACAGGATTGGCGAGTGGTACGTACTCACTTACGTTAACAGATTCTAATGGATGTACGGCTATGTTGTCTGCATTTGTTGATCAGCCTGTTGGGATTTCTGAGTTAGAGTTTGGATCGTTTAATATACATCCAAATCCTAATAATGGAGAGTTCACAGTTGATCTGTCCAATCTTGGAAATGCTGAATACAGCATCATGGTTAGAAACATCATTGGCCAGGTAGTATTTTCTGAATTGGTAATTGGAAATACTGTTAATACGCTAAGGATTGATCTAACAGATCAAGAAAAGGGTGTTTACTTGATAACAGTTAGCAATTCTAATGGAATTAGAACTGAAAAGCTGATTGTTCACTAGTAAGTGAATATCATTTTTACAGAACCCCGTACACATTGTGTGCGGGGTTTTTTTATGCATTTATTTGTAATTTAGGTAATCTAATTCGCTAATTACATCTAACTAGAATACACTACACATGAAAAATTTTACGCTACTGCTTGTTCTAATAATGTTCCCTTTTTTGAGTAATTCTCAAATTACGCAGACTGTTATAGGGGTAACCACTTATGACTTACAGAGCAATTCTTCTTTGCAGAATAGAATTATAAACCATAGTAATGGCACCATTTCAGCAGTCTGGACTTATAGCGAGTCCTATGATGTTGTAGCAGCAGATAGAGGCACCGGTTATAATTTCTACAACGGTACTAGTTGGGGAACGACACCAACATCAAGAATAGAATCAGAAAAAACAGGATGGCCTGATATAGCGGTGACCACTGCAGGAAAAGAAGTTTTCATGTGTCATAATGTTGCCCAATCAAACCTAACAATGGGAAATCGGAATACGATAGGATCGGGCACCTGGACCATGTCTACATCCTCTCCTAACGACAACGTTTGGGTTCGTATGGCAATAGGCGGCGCCAACGGAGAAAGTATTCATCATATATCATTACGAGATCCGTTTGGCGTACCTTATTTGGGCGTACAATCACATCTTGTTTATTCTCGCTCTCTAAACGGTGGAAGCACCTGGCCTGTGCAAGATCAGGTAATACCCGGAATTGATAATACCGATTTTTCTTTTATGTCAGGCGACTCATACCACATGGCCGAGCCCAAAGGCGATACTATTGCCTTCGCTTATTTCGGTGACCTAAACGACATAGTTCTTGCAAAATCGACGGATAACGGTACCAATTGGACTATTACCAAAATTTTAGATGTATTTCCAGGTGGGGTAATTTACGATGGTAATTCTAACAATACCACAGGTTCTTTAATCGGAATTTCTGATATTACCTCCGATGGCGTTGCCGATACTATCACCAGTTCTGATGGTGGCGGATGGGTACTGCTGGATGAGAGCGGCATGGCACATGTGTTTTTTGGCAACATGCGGTATTTTGATGATACTCCTGGTGATGGTACATGGTCGTATTTCCCAAATACCAATGGATTGATGTATTGGAATGAATCATTTGGGTCAAGTCCACCTATACAAATCGCAGCCTCCTTGGACCTAAATAACAACGGAACATTGGACATCGTTGGTATCGCCCAATATTTCCAATCATTATCAGCTTATCCCAGTGCTGGTATCGATCCTTCTACTGGTTGTATTTATGTTACTTTTTCCGCGGTAATTGAAAATCTTGATCAGGGAAGCTTGAATTATCGTCATATCAATATTGTAAAGTCGTGCGACGGGGGATGTTCTTGGACATTACCAATTGATGTAACACCTGGTACTGGATTTGAAGAGTGCGTATTTGGATCAATGGCCCGACTTGTTGACGATGATATTCACATTGTGTACCAAAGAGACTTTGAACCAGGCCTCTCTGTGAACGGTAACTTGAATCCATTTGTACTAAATGACATTGTTTATCTCAAAGTAGCCAAAACGCGTATTGATACGGGCTTGGGATATTCATGTTCAGTTTTGTCTGCAAGTATTCTCACTCAAGCGGATATCAGTTGTACGGGCAACTGTGATGGTACGGCAATGGCTGGAACAATTGGTGGCACATCTCCTTTTACCTACGCTTGGAATACCTCTCCTGTGCAAACGAATGCAACTGCAACTGCCTTATGTGTTGGATCATATATTGTACTAATTACAGATGGCATAGGCGCCACAGCATCATCAAGTGTAACTATATCGGATCCGGGTGTGTTTAGCATTAACATCACCACCGCAGCCAGCTGTGACTCATTGAAAGGTTCAGCAGTGGCAACGGCAACTTCTACTTCTCCACCCTTCACCTACTCATGGAATGATCCATCAATACAAACCACGCAAACGGCTACTGGTCTTTCTTCTGGCTCCACATATATGGTAACTATTACTGATGCCGGAGGTTGCACAAATTCATCTTCTATCTCTATTCCCACATATTATCCGGTGTCGGTAACGGCTACTGGTAGTAATCCGAGTGCTTGCGGAGGTACAGATGGTAGCGCAACTGCTTCTGCCGTTAATGGTACCTCACCATACGTATATTCATGGACCACTTCACCTATCCAAACGAACCTATCCGCTATCGGATTAAGTGCAGGAAATTATACAGTCCAGGTTATCGATAACAATGGATGCAATTCATCGGCAGTTGTAACCATTTCAGACCCAGGCGCTTCAGTGTTAAATATGACGGGTACGGACCCATCGAGTTGTACCAACAGTGATGGAACAGTAACTGCTACACCTTCTGGAGGAACTAGTCCTTTCACTTATGCATGGAATGATCCCGGAACTCAAACAACCCAAACAGCCACCGCTCTTGGAGGTGGAACTTATAACGTAACTGTAACCGATGCTGGCGGCTGTGTTAGCCTTGGCTCAAATACCATTACAGCACCGGGTGCTCCATCTGTTTCTACTTCAGGTAACAATCCATCTTGTGGCACTTCAGATGGAACAGCTACGGCAACTGCATCAGGAGGAAGTGGCTCTTATACCTATGCATGGAATGATCCCAACTCTCAAAATTCAGCTGTTGCAACGGGTCTTGGGGGCGGAATTTTTACCGTAACAGTAACTGACGGAACTGGATGCACAGCAATCTCATCTGTTACCCTAAGTGCTCCTTCAGCACCAACAGCTACAGTAGTTGGAACCGATCCATCTTCCTGTGGAGCTTCTGATGGCAGTGCTAGTAGCACCGGAACAGGAGGTTCTACACCGTACACATATGCATGGAGCTCCGGTGGGTCTTCTGCCATTGAGTCTAATTTGAGCGCAGGAAGCTATTCGGTTACTATTTCAGATGCAAACAACTGTAGCGGCACCGCTTCAGTTATTTTAACCGATCCAGGAGCACCTACAATTTCTATAACAGCTTCTGATGCAAATTGCACGGCAAGTGATGGATCTGCTTCAGCATTTCCCAACGGAGGAACCTCACCCTATACTTACTCTTGGAATGATCCGGGAAATCAGACTGCAGCAATCGCGACAGGTTTAGCTGGGGGAGGTTATACTGTTACGGTAATAGACGCAAATGGATGCTCTGCAATTGCTACAATAACTGTTGGAATTTCGGGTACTGGACCCGCACTTGCTCTAAGCAGCAACGGTGTAACTTGCTTTGGAGGCTCCAATGGATCTGCAGCAGTAACTGCTACAGGTGGTACCGGAACCTACACTTACAACTGGAGTAAC